>NZ_CAAAFT010000406.1:0-7493 GCF_900634765.1 Candidatus Protofrankia californiensis
AGGCCGAGCGCGCCGCCGGCCTGCAGCGTCGTGTTGACCAGGCCGGAGGCGAGTCCGGAGTCGGCGGGCGTGGCAGCGGACATGGCCAGTGTCGTCAGCGCCGGGAAGGACAGTCCCGCACCGACGCCGAGCAGCAGCATCGCCGGAAGGACGTCCGCGACATAGCTACCGTCCACAGGTGCGCGGGTGACCAGGACGAGCCCGGCCGCGCTGAGAACCAGGCCCGGCAGCAGCACGGCACGCTCGCCGAAACGGGCGTTCAGCTGTGTGGAGAAACCGAGCGAGAGCAGCCCGATCCCCAACGAGACCGGCAGGAACGCCAAGCCTGTCTGTACCTCGTCGTAGCCGAGCACCCGCTGCAGATACAGGGCACCCAGGAAGAACATCCCGAACATGCCGGCCACCATCAGGATCTGGACGAGGTTGGCCCCGACGACGTTGCGTGACCGGAAGATGCGCAGCGGCAGGAGCGGGTTGCTCGCGTTCGCCTGCCGCACGACGAACCCGGTGAGCAGGGCGACCGCGACAGCACCGAAACCGAGCGTGTGTGCGGAGGCCCAACCGTGGTCGGCCGCCGCGACAATCGTGTAGACACCGAGCATCAGCGCCGAGGTGACGAGGAAGGCGCCCGCGATGTCGGCTCCCGCGCGCAGCCCGATCCCGCGTTCGGCCTCGAGCAGGCGGGCGGCCAGCGCGGCGGTCACGATCCCCAAGGGGACGTTGACGAAGAAGATCCAGTGCCAGCTGATGGCCTGGGTGAGGACACCGCCGGCGAGCAGGCCGATCGAGGCACCGGCGGAGGCGACGAAGCTGTAGACGCCGATCGCCCTGGCCTGCTCCCGCGGCTCCGGGAACATCGTCACGATCATGCCCAGGATCACGGCGGAGGCCATGGCACCACCGACGCCCTGGACGAACCGCGCAATGATCAGCATCTCCTGGCTCCCGGACACGCCGCACAGCAGGGATGCCACGGTGAACACGCTCAGGCCGGCCATGAAGACGCGCTTGCGGCCGATCAGGTCGCCGAGCCGGCCGGCCAGGAGCAACAGGCCGGCGAAAGCGATCAGGTAGGCGTTGACGACCCAGGCCAGGCTTGACTGGGAGAAGTCAAGATCGTTCTGGATGGCGGGCAACGCCACGTTCACGATCGTCCCATCCAGAATAATCATTAGCATCCCGATACAGAGGACGACGAGCGCCGGCCAGCGGGAATCGCCGGCCCGGGTGGCCGATGCAACAGGCTCGGTCATGTGGTCGCCTCCTAAACGACGCGGGACCTGGGCCTCCGGCAGCGCGAAAAGAACATGATCGCGCCGCCTTCGGCCGCCGGTGACCCGGGGACTTGGGCCAAAGGCAACGCGCAAGAAGCATGATCGCACTGCCGGAGGCCCGCTGGGCTCGTGAGTATCAGGTGCGACCGTACCAGATAGTTTTGTTCAGGAAGATTTCTTTCGGAACTAATGGGCTCGGGGCGTGCGCCGCCGTACGGGCCGCTCACAGTGCACCGGCGTGGACAGCCGGCCCTGGACGAGCCGCACCAGCCCGTCGATGAAGGCGTCACGCTCACGGGCCGGGAGTGCCGCGAGCACGTCGTCGTAGATGCGGGCCACGATCTCGTGGGCCTGGGCGACCGTCCGCTTGCCCTCCTCGGTGACCCAGACGATGCGGGCCCGGCGGTCCGTGCTCGACGGCCGTCGCTGCACGAACCCCGCCTTCTCAAGCTCGTCGATCGTCACGACCATCGTGGTCTTGTCGAGGGCGCACAGTTCGGCCACCTGGCTCTGGGTCAGATCACACGACATCGCCCTGGACAGGACGAAATGGCCGCGCGGTGAGATGCCGAGCGCAGCGAGGCCGGCTGTCAGCTCGGTGGTCAGCGCGTGGCTTGCCTGTGACAGGAGGAAGGCGAGGTCCGCGACAGACGCTGCACGCGTGCTGATGGCCATGGAACAAGCGTAGCAATATACATCCACAACAAGATCTTTTTTTGCTGGAACAGCCGGCCGTCCCGACCTCGCACCAACCTCACATCGATCCGCGCCTCACATCGGCCCGCCTATCGGTGCGCCTATCGGTCCGCGCGGCATGGCCGTCGCATCCGATCATCGAGAGGATGCCGGCATGGAGTTCCAGACCTGGGTGAGCCGGCTGAGGGTGGCACCGCCCGTCGCCGGCAGGAGGTCGGTGACGCCGTCCGGTCGCAGGCCGTTGGCGGGGACGAACGGAGCACCCTCGGTCCCCAGACCCGAGCGGAACGCCTGGCTGACCAGCCATGTCTGCGAGTCCGGCTCGCGCAGAAAGCGGAGAAAGCCCGCGGCGGCCGCGCGCGACCCGGCCGGAGTGTCCCCCGGGTGCAACAGCAGGTATGGATGGTCCGACACGGGTGTTCCGTCCGCAGGGTAGACGGCGGTCAGCGGGATCGCCGGTTTGCCCTGGTTGTACCGCCAGACCTCCTGCTCGCTCATGACGAACATCGACGGGTGGTCGACCGCGGCGGAGGACTGATCCGTCTCCCCTGCCCTCGGCAGGCTCTGGAGCAACGACACGGTGTCCGATCCTGTCCGGCTGACTCGTGAGCGTAGCTTCCGCAGGGCGCTCACCACCAACGGCTGGTTCACCGCGGCAGCGGGCAGGTAGTCCTCCTGGCCGGGGCCACGGGCGGCGCCCGTCCAGGCGATGAGCGCCTCAAGCGCGGGGGTGGAACGGGCCGGGTCGGCAACCGCGAGCCGTATCGACCCCCACTCCGGGTGTCCGAAGGCAGCCCACCCCCGATCCTCGCCCAGCACGTGCAGAACATCCGCCCAACTGGGCGGATGCTGCGACCAGTGGAGAGCATCGACCATGCGGGCAGGCAGGGCGAGGACCAGCGGCGAGTAGGCCAGCGGTGGTCCGGTGCGCGCGGCAACGCCACCGGGCCCGCCACCGGAGCGGGCGGCACCTGGCGGCGCGGTGTCCAGAAGCCGCGACCACAGCGAACTGTCGGGAATCCACACATCCGGGCGCAGCCCGTAACGTACGCTGTCCCACCCGGCGGCCAGGGCCACGGCCACGGTCGCCGGCTCACGCGCCTGGACCCGGATGGTCGTGCACCCCCGGCCGGGACCGGCGGCGTAGCGGCTGGCGAGGGTGGAGACCGCCTCGGCGATGTCGCCGGAAGCGACCACGAGGAGCCGATCCGCCGAACACGCCGTATCGGCCGGTTTCGATCGCAGGTTGCCTACCAGCAAACCACCCAAAGCCACCAGCACGGTAACCAGTGGGACAGCCAGTATTCGATACGAAAGCCGACCGGCCCACTGATGAGCGTGGCGAGTCCCGTCGGTGTGGATCCCTTGAGTATGGTGAGCGGGTCGGACGCAGTGGGATGATGTGCGCCGCATGCCGCGAACAATAACCGCTCCCGACGACAGTTCCCCACTCAGTCACGTGTGCTCCGCTGCGCTTCACCCGCGTTCACTTCCAATTTGCCGGCTGTCCACGCGGACGGCGACGTCAGGTTTCCAGACCGCTGCAACCATCCATATTCGCGTATCCCATATAACAGGAGAATGAAAGCCGGGGGGCGGGACGTGTCCACAGCGCGGCGCACGCAGCCGCGGCGCACGCAGCGTCGCCTGCCCACGTCCAGACGACGGTCGCCGCTACGGGTGATAGTCGCTCAGTTTCTCGTCGTGGTCTGCCTGAGCCTGGCAGCCTGCTCAGCAGGCGGGCCGGACAATGCCGCCGACATCAGCCCGGACTCGCAGTGCGCCACGGGGAAGCTGACAGGTGCGGGCGCCACCTTCCAGAAGAACCTCCAAGCTCGGTGGATCAATGACTTCACCGCCCGCTGCTACGACGCCCATGTGACGTACGACTCGATCGGATCGGGCGAGGGCATTCAACGGTTCATCGCCGGCAGCGTGGATTTCGCCGGTTCCGACGCCGTCATGACAGAACAGGAACAACAAAAGGCCAACAAACGCTGCACCACGCCGGGAGCGAGCACGGCGGCCGGTTCAGCCCCGCCCGGCCGGGCGTTGCACATTCCCGCCGCGGGCGGCGCTCTCGTGTTCGTCTATAATCTGTCGGACGTGAATACCCTGCGCCTGTCGCCGTCGACGACCGCGGGCATCTTCCAGGGCGAGATAACCAGTTGGAACGACCGGCGGATAGCGGCGGACAATCCTGGCACCGCCCTCCCCGTGATGCCGATACACCCCGTACACCGCCAGGACTCCTCAGGATCGACCGACGTCTTCTCCCGGTACCTCAGTGCGGCGGCGGGAGCGTCATGGCGTCTCGGGATCGGCAAGGAACTGCCCTGGCCGGGCGGAACCGCCGCCAAAGGCTCGGACGCGGTGACGGCCAGCGTCATGCGCGACCCGGGCAGCATCACCTACGTGGAACTGTCCTTCGCCGCCGAGCAGGGCCTGCCGACGGCGGCGCTGCGGACCACCTCCGGTATATACGTCAAGGCCAACGGCATCAGCGTCGCCGCGGCGCTGGCCTCGGCCGCCTCCGCACCGAGACAACCTGACTACGGGGACCTTCGACTCCCGATCAACTACACGCCGGACGATCCACTCGCCTACCCGGCATCCGCGGTCACATACACGATCGTCTGCGTGCAGGGGAACGGCAACGCCGAGCTCCTGCGCAGCTACCTCGCCTACACCCTTACCCAGGGGCAGTTGAGCACCCGGACGATCGGCTACGCTCCCCTGCCCGACCTGGTCCTGTCCAAGGCCCGTCGACTCACGGCGGCCCTCGGCTGACCGCGGCTGGCATGCGTCCACACCGCCGCTGCCCCACCCGGTCGCTCCCACCCGCAACCGGCGCGGGTGTCGGGTCAGCCCGTTTCGAACAGCAGGCGCAGCACGGGCCGGGCTGCCGCCTCGAGGTCATACCCCACCTCTTCCGGGAGAGCACCGCCGAGCCACAGGGTCGCGAAGCCGTGCGCGATCGACCAGGCCGCCAGTCCTGCCTGGCGGGGCATGTCTCCCGTAGTGGCGCCGGGCAGCATGGCAAGCCCTGATCGCAGGGAGTCACCAGCGCGTTGTCGCGCCTGCAGGAGCTGCGGGTCCGCCGGGTGGTAGAGCTCCGGACGAAACATCACCTCGAAGTAGGCACGGTGGTCGACCGCGAAACGGACATACGCCACACCGATCTCCAACAGGTCCCCGGTGCGCTCCCCAGCCGCGACGAGTGCGTCGGCGAGCAGGTCGAAGCCCTCGGTCGCGACAGCTGTGAGCAACCCCGCCTTGTCCCGGAAGTGATGGACGGGTGCGGCGTGGGAGACACCCGCGCGGCGGGCCAGGTCACGCAGGCTCAGCTTCGCCGGCCCGGCCTCCGTCAGCGCCTGCACGGCCGCCGTCAACAGCACCCTGCGCAGATCCCCATGGTGGTAGGGCTTACCAGACATGATCTTCATCATAACTTGTCGTTGACAAGATACAGCTCAGGCTCGCAATCTAGTCACTGACAAGTTCCTTGTGCTGGAGGTCCGCTATGGCACCCCTGATCGCTGTGGTCGTCGGCTTCGTTCTTGCCCGCCTGATCGGCTGGGGTGTTGTGGACGCCCTGGACGGCTGGTACCCCGCGTTGCGCGTCGGGCTGGCGCTCATGTTCGTGCTCACGGGTCTGGCGCACTTCGCCGGCACACGGCGCGCGGATCTGGTCGCGATGGTCCCTCCCGCCCTGCCCAGACCCGATCTTCTGGTCGCCGTCACCGGAGTGCTCGAGCTGGCCGGCGCCGCGGGACTGCTGATACCGGCCACCGCCCCCCTGGCGGCCGCGGGCCTCGCGCTGCTCATGGTGGCGATGTTCCCGGCCAACCACTCGGCCGCCCGCCGCGGCCTGGCCCTCGGTGGAAAGCCGGTCACGCCCCTGCTGCCTCGCGCCGTGCTTCAGGTCCTCTTCGTCACCGCCGCGCTCAGCGTCGCCGCCGGCGGGTTCTCCTAGGACGGCCCCGTCCGCAGGCAGGATGCGCCAGGATTCACCGGCGCCGCCCCGGGTTGTTCACCCACCGGTCGGGGTCGACTCCGCCGAGCCAGCGGTCGATGTCGGCGCGCCACCAGACACGGGTGCCGCCCCAGGTCGCGGTACGGTTCACCACCGCAGCCGGAGCAGGCGCGCGAGGGTCGGTCCGTAGACGATGGTCGACGGCCTGACGGGTCACGCCCAGTGCGGCTGCGATGTCGGAAGAACCCACGAGCTGCGGTGAATCGCACACGGAAACGGACGATAACCCGTCAGGCGGGCCGCGCGACAGAGCCCGGGACAGGGGCCACAGACCACAACCCATCCGCTAGACGGGAGCGTCCCAGCCGTCGTCCCGGCTCGGAAGGCCCATGTCGAACGAATGCAGGGGCTGCTCAGCCCATATGGTCTTGCCCCTGGGCGTGTACCTGGCACCCCACCGTTGGGTGAACTGCGCCACGAGGAACAGGCCCCGACCCCCTTCGTCGGTGGTACGGGAGTGCCGCAGGCGCGGAGACGTGCTGCTGCCGTCGGACACCTCGCAGATCAGCGTGCGGTCACGGATGAGGCGCAGCCGGATCGGTTCGGTGGCGTATCGGATCGCGTTCGTGACCAGCTCGCTGACGATGAGTTCAGTGGTCAGCACCTCCTCGTCACAGCCCCATGTGACCAGCTGCCGTGCCGCGTAGGCGCGGGCAAGCGCCACCACGGCCGGATCGACGGGCAGGTCCCAGGAGGCGACCCGCTCCGCCCGCAGGGCATGGGTACGCGCGAGCAGGAAGGCGACGTCGTCCTCGGGACGGTCGGGCAGCAGAGCCTGGATCACCCTGTCCCGGATCTCCTCCAACGGCCGGTCCGCGCGGCCCAGCGCCACGCGCAGCCGGCTGAGCCCGGCGTCGACGTCGTTGTCACGGCCCTCGACCAGACCGTCGGTGTACAGGGCCAGCAGGCTGCCCTCCACCAGTTCCAGCTCGACGGACTCGAACGGCAGGCCGCCCAGGCCCAGCGGCGGGCCCCCGGGCAGGTCGAGGAAGTCCACCGTCCCACCGGGACTGACGACCGCGGGCGGGGGATGGCCGGCCCGGGCCAGCGTGCAGCGCCGGCTGACCGGGTCGTACACCGCGAAGATGCAGGTGGCTCCAAGCACGGCGGCGCCGGCGTTGCCCGCGGCGCTCTCCTCCTCGTCGGCGAGCCGGATGACCAGATCATCCAGGTGCGCCAGCAACTCGTCGGGAGGAAGATCGAGACCCGCCAGGGTGTGCACGGCGGTGCGCAGCCGCCCCATGGTCGCCGCCGCGTGCAGCCCGTGGCCCACGACGTCCCCGACGACCAGGCCCACGCGGGCACCCGACAGCGGGATCACGTCGAACCAGTCCCCCCCCACGCCCGCGCTCTCGTCCGCGGGCCGGTAGTGTGACGCCACCTCCACGGCGGTCTGTCCGGGCAGGCTGTGCGGCAGGAGGCTGCGCTGCAGGGCCAGGGCCGCGACGTGTTCCCGGGTGTAGCGGCGGGCGTTGTCGACCCACACC
>NZ_CAAAFT010000406.1:7893-15833 GCF_900634765.1 Candidatus Protofrankia californiensis
ACGTGTTCCCGGGTGTAGCGGCGGGCGTTGTCGACCCACACCGCGGCCCGGGAGACGAATTCCTCCGCGATCAGCAGGTCGTCCTCCTCGAACGGATCCGGACGCGCCTGCCGGACGAACGTGGCCACCCCCATGATGACGCCGCGCGTACGGATCGGAACCACCATCAGCGAGCGGAGCCCGAACTCACGGATCTTCGCGAGACGGAGCTTGTCCTGCGTGATCCACGGATTTGTCACGAAATCCAGCACCGGTTCCAGAATGGACTTGCCGTCGATCAGGCAGCGAGCGGCGAGAAACGACGGCTGGACGACATCCCCGGTTTTCGCGATCGACTCCGGGCATCCCGGTGTCACCGACTGCTGCCCCGCCCGTCGAATACGGGACGTGTCGGTGACGGGTTGCGCCGGTTCCTCACCCCGCAGGACCGACTCCAGCAGATCGACGACGACGAAGTCGGCGAGGCGCGGCACCGCCACGTCCGCCAGGTCCTGAGCGATACGCATGACGTCGAGGCTGCTGCCGATGCGTGCGCTGGCGTCGTTGAGCAGCGCCAGCCGCTGCTGCGCACGCCAGCGGTCGGTGACGTCGACGACGATGTAACACACCCCCAGGACCCGCCCGGCCGAGTCGTCCAGCCGGAAAAAGGACGTGGAATAGGCATGCTCCCGATAGGGATCAGCGGCGGTCCGGCCGCGGTACTCGAAATTCATCACCGGTACCCCGGTCTTGAGTACCTCGCGCATCCGTTCTTCGAGCTGCTCGGCAGGCAGGCCCGGCAGCAGCTCACTCAGCCGCCGGCCGAGGCGCTTGTCCCGGGGCACGCCGCCGGAACGCGCCAGCGCGTTGTTCAGCCACATGTACCGCAGCTCTTCGTCCAGCAGGGCCATGCCGATCGGCGACTGGGCGAGCATGCCTCCCAGCATCGACTGATCCGCCATCCACCAGGACATCTGGGCATCGTCGGAAGCGAGCACGAGCCAGCTCGAACCGTTGCTCGAGTCGAGCATGGGGAAGATTCGCGCATGCAGGTCCACGCGGTGACCGTCCGCGTGGACGGCGGGCAGCCGCCCGTCCCAACTGCTGTCGGCACGGCATCGCTCGACCTCGGCACGTACCGCCGCAGCATCCGCCGACCGGTGGAGCAGGGACATGGCCGGACGGCCGAGCACGTCCCCGGCGGCATGGCCGATCATCAGCTCGGCAGCCCGGCTCCACCTGACCACCGTGCCCCGCCGGTCGAGGACCGCGCTGGCAACCGGCGGCAGCCCGAACGAGTCGGTGCGAGCAGTGACATCCGTTGTCCCGCGTATATCCATCGCCCGAGGTCCTACCCACGCCGGGCCGTCTTACTTTGTTCCCCCCGGGTGGTCCGGGAACTCGGGCCTTGCGGACCTCGGCGGATCGGCTTCGCCGATCCGGTACAGATGCTCGACAACCACACAGCAGGTCCCACATCCCACCGGTGACATGGTGAGGCAGCGACCACGGTGGGTGCTGTCGATGCGAAGCGCACGTTCGCGATCCAGACCTTGGACGATCAATCGGCCTAGAATTCGAACCATGACACGGATCATGACGGTTACCGATGCCAAGGCGCACCTGTCGGAGCTTGTCGCCGCGGTGGCCGCAACCCACGACACCGTGGAGATCACACGTAATGGCGAGCCCGCGGCCGCTCTGGTGTCCTATGCCGAGCTCGCCGCGCTCCGGGAGACGATCGCGATCCTCTCCGACCCGCAGGCGGTCAGCGACATCCGCGAGGCGGAAGCCGACATTGCCGCCGGCCGGACAGTCGACGCCGAGGACCTCCGCGAGACCATGCTCGCCCGGCGGGCGGCCGAGGCGTGACAGAATCCCGGACCTGGCAGACCAAAATTGCCGGTCCGGCTCGACGAGCGTTGGAGAAGGAATTACCCGAGAACGTCGCGTGGGCGGCCTGCACCTTCATCACCAAAAGGCTTCCGATCAATCCGCGGCGACTCGGCGGTGCGCTGAACGACCCGTACGACGGAATACTGTCGGCGCATCTGGGCACCTACCGGGTCGTTTACCGCATCGAAGAGGAAAATCATACCGTCTATGTACTCGCCGTCCGGCTCCGAGGTGACGTGTACGGCATTCGCTGACCGCGCTCGACGCCGCCTTCGCATGAGCGCAGGCTGACGCACTGACCGCTTGAGACCGCCGAGCCCTTCCGCTCCATCCTCGCCGAGCATCTGTCCCCCGACGACGTCGACGACCTCCTCCACCTGCTCGACTCCACCGATCCGCGGACCCGTGGGCGCGGCGGACCTTCGTCCTGATTCGGTTCTGGTCCGGGCCTGATTTAGTAGGTCATGACACCGGGAATGCCCGGCGGCCGGCGGACGCTTGACCTTCCGGCTGGTACCCGTGCCCCCTTGCCCGCTCTCCGTACTCTGTTGGACGCTGCCTTCTGATGCCTCCGCTCGCTGACCTGGCCGAACGCCTGCCCGATCTGATGGTTCGTGACCAGCGCCACCTGCAACGCCGTGTCGACGGCGCGCGCAGGATACGCAACCCCCAGGCTCGTGCGGCGGTGGTCGCCGAGATCGCCGCCGATGTCGAGGCAGCCGCGCTGCGCGTACAGCGGCGGCTCGCGACCGTGCCGCAGATCACCTATCCCCCGGACCTGCCGGTCAGCCAGAAGAAGGACGAGATCCTCACCGCGATCCGTGACCACCAGGTCGTGATCCTCGCCGGCGAGACCGGTTCCGGCAAGACGACGCAGCTGCCGAAGATCTGCCTGGAGCTCGGCCGGGGTGTGCGCGGGCTGATCGGTCACACCCAGCCGCGACGCCTGGCCGCACGCGCGGTGGCCGAACGCATCGCCCAGGAACTCGACGGTGCGGACGGCCGGCCGGGCGCCGCCGTCGGCTACAAGGTGCGGTTCACCGACGAGGTCGGCGGCAACAGCCTGATCAAGCTGATGACGGACGGCATCCTGCTGGCCGAGATCCAGACCGATCGGCTGCTGTGCCAGTACGACACGCTGATCATCGACGAGGCCCACGAACGCAGCCTCAACATCGACTTCATCCTCGGCTACCTGCGACAGCTCCTGCCACGCCGGCCCGACCTGAAGGTGATCATCACCTCGGCGACGATCGACCCGCAGCGCTTCTCCCGCCATTTCGGGGACACGCCGGTGATCGAGGTCACCGGCCGCACCTTTCCGGTGGAGGTCCGCTACCGGCCGCTGGTCGTGGAAGCCGGCACCGATCTCGAAACCGGCACCGACACCGACACCGGTCTTGAGACAGGCACCGGGACCGGCACCGACAGCACTCCGGGCACGGTGATCGAACGCGACCTGCCGGAAGCGATCACATCCGCGGTGGACGAGCTGTGTGCGGCGGGGCCCGGCGACATCCTGGTTTTCCTCAGCGGTGAGCGGGAGATCCGGGACACCGCCGACGTCCTGGCGAAGAAGCAACTGCCGGGCACCGAGATCGTGCCGTTGTACGCGCGGCTGTCAGCCGCCGAACAGCACCGGGTGTTCCAGCCCCACACCGGACGCCGGATCGTGCTCGCCACCAACGTCGCGGAGACGTCGTTGACGGTTCCGGGCATCAGGTACGTGGTCGACCCGGGTCTGGCGCGCATTTCCCGTTACAGCAACCGGACAAAGGTCCAGCGGCTGCCGATCGAGGCTGTCTCGCAGGCGTCCGCGAACCAGCGTAAGGGACGTTGCGGGCGGGTCGCCGACGGTATCTGCATCCGGCTGTACTCCGAGGACGACTTCACCGCGCGCCCGGAATTCACCGATCCGGAGATCCTGCGTACCAACCTCGCCTCGGTCATCCTGCAGATGACCGCACTGGGTCTGGGCGACATAGGGGACTTTCCCTTCATCGACCCCCCCGACTCGCGCAGTGTCTCCGACGGTGTGCTCCTGCTGCAGGAGCTCGGCGCCTTCGAGACGGGACCGCCGGGAAAGACCGGCAAAACCGGTAAGGCGGCCGGGAACGGTAAGGCTGACGGGAACGGTAGGGCGGCCGGGAAGGATGATGCCGACGAGAACGGTGAGAACGGCGCTGGCGGCGGGGCTGGCGGAACCGGTCGGGCCGCCGGACCCGCGCGCACCGATGGGCGTACGTGGCTGACACCGCTGGGACGCAAACTGGCGCAGCTGCCCCTCGACCCCCGGCTGGCTCGCATGGTGCTGGCGGCCGACGGCAACGGGTGCGTCCGCGAGGTCATGGTCATCACGGCCGCGCTGTCCATCCAGGATCCGCGGGAACGTCCCGTCGACGCCCAGCAGGCCGCCGCGGAGAAACACGGGCGCTTCACCGACAAGCAGTCCGACTTCCTCACCTATCTCAACCTGTGGGAATACCTGCGGGAACAGCAGAAGCAGTTGTCGGGCAACCAGTTCCGCAAGCTGTGCCGGGCCGACTTCCTGAACTACCTGCGGGTACGGGAGTGGCAGGACGTCTACAGCCAGTTGCACCAGGTCGTGAAAAGTCTCGGGATATCCGTCAACAGCACACCGGGTGACCCGCGGAACATTCACGTGTCGCTGCTCGCCGGCCTGCTGTCCCGCATCGGCCTCAAGGATGCCGACAAGCAGGAGTACCAGGGGGCGCGAAACACCCGGTTCGCGGTCTTCCCGGGGTCGGCGCTGTTCAGGAAGCCGCCGCGCTGGCTGGTGGCCGCCGAGCTCGTCGAAACGTCCCGATTGTGGGCGCGGACCGTCGCGCGTATCGAACCGGAATGGGCCGAGGTGCTCGCGCCGCACCTGGTGAAGCGCACCTACAGTGAACCGCACTGGGAGAAGAACCGGGCCGCCGTGGTCGCCTTCGAGAAGGTGACGCTGTACGGGCTGCCGCTGGTGGCCTCCCGCCGGGTGAACTATTCCGCGGTCGACCCCGCCCTGTGCCGGGATCTGTTCATCCGCCACGCCCTGGTGGAGGGCGACTGGCAGACGCACCACGCGTTCTTCCACGACAACCGCAGGCTGCTCGACGACGTCGAGGAACTCGAACACCGGGCGCGCCGGCGCGACATCCTCGTCGACGACGAAACCCTGTTCGATTTCTACGACCAGCGGATCCCGGCCGACGTCGTCTCCGGCCGTCATTTCGACAGCTGGTGGAAGAAGGCCCGCCGGTCCCGGCCGGACCTGCTCGCGTTCTCCGCCTCCATGCTCGTCAAAACCGGCGCGGACGGTGTCGACGAGCGCGACTACCCCGACGTCTGGCAGCACGGAGAGCTTGCGCTGGCGCTGTCCTACCAGTTCGAACCCGGCACGGACGCCGACGGTGTGACCGTGCGCATCCCGCTGCCCCTGCTCAACCAGGTGACCGGTGAGGGCTTCGACTGGCAGGTGCCGGGCCTGCGGGCGGAACTGGTGACCGCGCTGATCCGCTCGCTGCCCAAACAGGTGCGGCGCAGCTTCGTGCCCGCGCCCGACTACGCCGCGCGGGTGCTGGAGACGGTGACCCCGGCGGACGGACCGCTACTCGCCGTGCTGGAACGCGAACTCGACCATCTCACCGGCGTGGCGGTGCCGCGGGAGTCCTGGCAGCTCGACCGGGTACCCGACCATCTGAAGATCACCTTTCGGGTGGTGGACGAGGAGCAGGACACCCTCGCCGAAGGCAAGGACCTGGCCGCGCTCACCCGCCAGCTGGCGCCGACGATGCGCGAGGCGGTCTGCGTCGTGGCCGACGGTGTCGAACGCGAGGGCCTGCTGACCTGGGACTTCGGGCCGCTCGCGCAGATCGTGGAACAGCAGCGACCGGGCCGGCCGGTACGGGCGTATCCCGCGCTGGTGGACCAGACGCACAGCGTGGCGATCCGCGTGTTCGCCACCGAGACCGAAGCGCGGCACGCCATGTGGCTTGGTACCCGGCGCCTGCTGCTGCTGAACGCGCCGTCCCCGATCAAACAGATCAACGCGCGCCTGAACAACAAGGCCAAACTGACGCTCAGCCATCACCCGTACCGCGACGTCGCGGATCTGCTCGACGACTGCGTCGCCTGCGCCGCCGACAAGCTGATTTCGCAGTGCGGCGGGCCTGTGTGGGATCCCGACGGGTTCGCCAAGCTGCGTGGAATCGTCCACGCCGATCTGGACGAGACCGCGCTCGACGTGGTGACAAAGGTGGAGCGCATCCTCGCCACGGCGCACACGGTCTCCGGACAGCTGGCCGAACGGCAACCGCAATCCCAATCACGGACAGCGGAACGACGACTGAAGACAACCGCCGGCCTCGCGCTGGTACCGGCGTTGAGCGACATCCGCTCCCAGCTGTCGGGGCTGGTGTATCAGGGCTTCGTCAGCGCCAGCGGCTGGCAGCGGCTACCCGACGTCGCCCGCTATCTCAGCGCGATCGAGCGTCGGCTGGAGAAACTCCCGCTCGATCCGGAGCGTGACCGGGAACGCATGCGCCAGGTCGAGCAGGTGACGCTGGAATACCAGCGGATGCTCGACCGGACGCCGCCGGGCAGCCCGCACGGCGAGGAACTCCAGCGGATCCGCTGGATGATCGAGGAACTGCGCGTCGGTCTGTTCGCCCAGACCCTGCGCACGGCGTACCCGGTGTCGGTGGAGCGGATCTTCCGCGCGATGGACCAGCTGACCCTCTGATCGCGGTCGGGCAGGCCAGGAATTACCGACCTACCCGACCGGTTGGCTGCAGATGGGGTGGGGGCTGCCGCGTCCGTAGGACACCGGAGCCGGTGCCGCGAGGGCCGGTGCCGCACCGTCTCGATCTCAGCCGTCCCGATCTCACTCGATTTCAAAGGAGAGTGGCACCAGTGACACTTCGCGCCTTCGGACGGACCGGGGTCCAGGTCAGTCCACTGACGCTCGGGGCCATGATGTTCGGCGCCTGGGGAAATCCCGACCATGACGAGAGTATCGCGATCATTCACCGTGCGCTGGACGCGGGCATCAACGTCGTCGATACCGCGGACATCTACTCGCAGGGTGAATCCGAGGAGATCGTCGGCAAGGCCCTCGCCGGTGGTCTCCGCGACGAGGTGGTGCTCGCGACGAAGTTCCACGCGGCCATGAGCGACAACCCCAACCACCGCGGCAACTCCCGGCGGTGGATCGCCCGCGAGGTCGAGAACAGCCTGCGCCGGCTGCAGACCGACTGGATCGACCTTTACCAGGTCCATCGCCCCGAACCGGGCACCGACTTCGACGAGACCCTCGGCGCTCTCAGCGACCTCGTCCACCAGGGCAAGATCCGCTATATCGGGACGTCGACCTTCGAGCCGTCGGACATCGTCGAAGGGCAATGGATCGCCGAGCGCCGCGGGCGCGAACGCGTCGTGTCCGAGCAGCCGCCCTACTCGATCCTGGCCCGGGGTATCGAACGGGAGGTCCTGCCCGTCGCGCAGCGTTACAACCTGGCGGTGATCCCGTGGAGCCCGCTGGCCGGCGGGTGGCTGTCCGGGCGCTACCGCAAAGGCGCCGAAGTGCCGGTGTCGAGCCGCAGCGCCCGCGTCCCGGGCCGGTTCGACCTGGCCCGACCCGTGAACATCGCCAAGCTCGAGGCGGTCGAGCAGCTGACCCTGCTCGCTCAGGAGGCGGGGCTGTCCCTCGTCCACCTGGCCCTCGCCTTCGTCCTCGAGCACCCCGCCATCACCTCGGCGATCATCGGCCCGCGGACCCTCGAGCAGCTCGAGTCACAGCTCGAGGCCGTCAAGGTGACGCTCTCACCGGACGTGCTGGACCGTATCGACGAGATCGTGCCGCCGGGAACAACGATCAATCCCGAGGACGCCGGCTACCAGCCGCCGTCCCTGACCGACCCCACGTTGCGCCGCCGCAGCAGCACAGGCCGCTGACCAACCGCTGAGATCCACCGCCCGCACGACTCCCCCTTGCACGACTCCGGGGTGCCGCACGCACTGACAGATGCTGCCGCGCATGCGGCACCCCGCAGACCGCAGA
This sequence comes from Candidatus Protofrankia californiensis, assembly GCF_900634765.1. NCBI lineage: Bacteria > Bacillati > Actinomycetota > Actinomycetes > Frankiales > Frankiaceae > Protofrankia > Candidatus Protofrankia californiensis. Next base: position 15,827 of record NZ_CAAAFT010000406.1, read on the forward strand.
CCGGGAC
>NZ_CAAAFT010000406.1:16013-16665 GCF_900634765.1 Candidatus Protofrankia californiensis
TGCCGCACGCACTGACAGATGCTGCCGCGCATGCGGCACCCCGCAGACCGCAGACCGGGACGGATCGTGGCGCAATGTCGATCTCCGGGACTCCGTACCGCACGAACTCCTCCTTCGACGCTGCCGGGTGTCACTTCCCGCCGTCCCCACATTCAGGGCCTCTGGCGACCGCAAAAAGTGATATCACTATGATAGTGTTCACGTCCGGCGGTGGACGTATTACGAGGGGGATCGGTCATGGTCACTTATGGTTCCGAGGCGGGCGCGGAGACGCCCGCGCCGCAGATCCGGGAGCTGACCAGGAACGGGGTGTCCGGCTGGGCCGCGCTCGGTCTGAGCCTCGCGGCGGTGTTACTTCTCGGGCCCGGCGTCATCACGGGCGGGGGCCTGCTGGCCGGCTCCGACGCCGATCCCGCCCCGGGCGCGATCCTGATCGTGATCGGCAGCCTGCTCGTCCTCGGCGGCCTGGTGGCGCTGGGCGGCCTGACCGCGGTCTCACCCGGTAAGGCGCGCGTGGTGTCACTGTTCGGCCGTTACACCGGGACGATCCGCACGACCGGTCTGCGCTGGGTGAACCCGCTGTCCAGACGGCGCAAGGTCTCGACCAGGATCCGTAACCACGAGACCCCGCCGATCAAGGTCAATGACGCGG
>NZ_CAAAFT010000406.1:16690-20309 GCF_900634765.1 Candidatus Protofrankia californiensis
AACCCGCTGTCCAGACGGCGCAAGGTCTCGACCAGGATCCGTAACCACGAGACCCCGCCGATCAAGGTCAATGACGCGGACGGCAACCCGATCGAGATCGCGGCCGTGGTGGTCTGGCAGGTACAGGACACCGCACGAGCCGTCTACGAGGTAGAGGATTTCATCGAGTTCGTCAGCATCCAGACCGAAACCGCGGTGCGGCACATCGCCACCAGCTATCCGTACGACAACCACGGTGACGCCACTCTCTCGCTGCGGGACAACGCCGACGAGATCACGGGAAGGCTCTCCGGTGAGATCGCCGTGAGGGTGGCATCCGCCGGGGTGCGGATCGTCGAGTCGCGCATCACCCGCCTGGCCTACGCCCCCGAGATCGCCCAGGCCATGCTGCGCCGCCAGCAGGCCGGCGCCGTGGTGGCCGCCCGTCAGCGAATCGTCGAAGGGGCGGTCGGCATGGTCGAGCTCGCTCTCGCCCGCCTCGAGGCGCAGGACGTCGTGGAGCTGGACGAGGAACGCAAGGCGGCCATGGTCAGCAACCTGCTGGTCGTGCTGTGCAGCGAACAATCCACCCAGCCGGTGGTGAACGCAGGCTCGCTCTACCACTAGGGGCCACAGGCGTAGGGGCCACAGGCGGCGCGATGATGTTTCTTTCGCGCCGCCGGAGGCCTAGGCCCTCAGATCACTAAGAGCTGATGTTCGAATGACTGGTGGCGGGAGCACGTGACGGAACGGAAGAAGATCCTGCTGCGGCTGGACCCTGCCGTACACGACGCGCTCGCCCGATGGGCCACCGCCGAGCTACGCAGCACCAACGCCCAGATCGAGTTCCTGCTGCGCCGGGCGCTGTCGGACGCCGGACGGCTGCCCGGAAACGTCGGGCGCATACCGCGCCGCGGGCGACCCTCGAAGCCCGACCCAGCTCCCGGCAACGGGCCCAAGCCCGGTTCCGAACTGAGTCCCGAACCGAATTCCGGACCGAATTTCGCCGGCGGACCCGGCTCCGACCAACCCGAATCCCCCGATCACGGAATCGATTCCTGAAACCGGCACCGGACGCCAACAATCCACACCGAAATCCGGGGTACTCACGGCGCGACCGGCGAAGGACGGACCAGACGAAGGACGGACCAGTGGAACTCCCCGAATCCCTGCCGGCACGGCTCTACCTGGTTTCCTATGATCTCGACAGGCAGCGGCCGACCGGTCGCACGTACCTCGGCTACCTGCTGCGCGCCGCGGCACTCACCGACCTGTTCCTCGCCGGCCACCTCGCCGACGTGAAGGGCAAGGTGCAGGTGAAGAACCCTCCTACGACCCGGACGACCACTCCGACAGCGGCTCGGATGATTCAACCGGTTCCGGCGACGGGTCGCACCCGGGCTATGGATCCGCTGCTCGAAGACGTCCTGAAGCAGGTCGCCGGATCGTCACGGCCGCGTTCGTGGAAATACTGGGTCCGTAAGAACAGCCGCCCGGCCGTGCGAGCCGTGCGGGATCAGCTGGAGACGGCCGGTTGGATTCGCGTGGAGCCACACCGGATACTCCACCTGTTCCCGGCGGACACAATCACCGTACGGGATCCGCGTGTCGTCAGGGAGCTGCGCGACAATGCCGGCCGGGTGGCCCGCGGCAGCGTCCCGCCGGCGCACGTCGACCCGTACGACGCCGCCGTTGTCGCGCTTGCCGCCGCTGCCCGGCTGAAGACCGTGCTCACCCGGGCGCAACGGCGTGAGCACAGGGCCCGGATCACGCGACTGACCGAGCTGTGCGGTCCACCGCCAATTGCGCTGCGCAAAGTAATCGCCGCTGACGAAGCGTCGGCCGCGTCCTGAAATCTCGGACGACCGCCGGCGGCCCGTCACGCGTTGCCGGACAACCCGTGGTCACGCCGACCGGCGTTCGCTATGATCGACCGATGCCCGGCGAAAACGCCGGTTGCCCACAGCGTACGGCCGGCGGACGGACGACCCGGGGAAACCGCCGGTCCCGGAACAAGGGAATTGACTCCGATAATACAAACAGCATGGAAGAGGAAAGCTGTGACAACGTGGTACACGGCTGATCTCCACTTCGGCCACACGAACATTCTGACCTACGCCTCCCGCCCCTGGCCTGACGTCGAGACGATGAACGCCGGCCTCGTGCAACGGTGGAATGCCGTCGTGGCATCCGAGGACACGGTGTGGGTGCTCGGGGACGTCTCCCTCACGCCGGCGAAACTCGCCCCGGTCGCCGAGCTGAACGGTCACAAGATCCTGGTCGCGGGAAATCACGACTCATGCTGGTCCGGGCACCGCCGGCACGCCGGCCAGGTCCAGCGTTACGTCGATGCGGGTTTTGCTCACGTCCACTCCTCCGGAGTCGTGCGGGACCACCGCATCGGCGACCACCTCGTCACGCTGGCGCACTTTCCCTACCACGGTGACCACACGGCCCAGGACCGCTACGCCGACCGCCGTCCCGAGGACGACGGCCGACCGTTGCTGTGCGGGCACGTGCACGACGCCTGGCAGGTCCACGACCGGCAGATCAACGTGGGCGTGGACGTCTGGGACTGGACCCCCGTCCCGGAGGAAACCGTCCTGAAACTGGTCGAGGCCGCGGCGCGGCCCGCACCCCGGTAGCGACATCGCCTTGCAGGAACGCCGAGCCCGCATCACGGCTGCCAGCACCAAGAGCGACCGCGGTGAACGCCTGCAGCGGTTCCTCACCGCCGACCAAACGACTTCACCAGGACGGACCTCGCTCTGGTCGAGGTGTGCTGAGCGGGCGACAGCGATGGACTGTGCTGAACGCGCTCCACCCGTTCAGGGAGGGCTTCGCCCGTCAGATTCCGACGTGGGGCTACATTCTGGGACTATACAGTCACCAGTGGGGGCGGGGCTGACAGGCTGATGGACGCGCGCATCGAGGAGCTGGCACGCCGCTCGGCGAACTTCGGCCTGCTGCTCCCCCACGAACCGCTACTGGTCTTCTACGGCGCGGGCGCGGAGTCGTACGCCCACTCCGACCCGAACGCCGCGCTGGTCAAGGCCCGCCAGTTCGGCGAAGCGTTGGCAAAAGCCCTGGTCAGCAGGGCCGGGCTGCCGGTACGCGGCGACAAGCAGGTCGACCGCCTCGCCGCGCTCGCCCGCGCCGGGGTACTCGACAGGCGCATCCGCACAGCTTTCGATACCGTCCGCACTGAGGGTAATCGGGCTGTTCACGGCCACTACGGCTCCGTCCGGACGGCGGTGCGTGCTGTCCGCGCCTGCTTCGAGCTGGGCGTGTGGTTCCACCGGCTGCTGACCGACGACCGTACGGTCATCGCCTTCGTCCCGCCGCCGGAGCCCGACGGCAGCCTGCAGCCGGCTGCCGCGTCCGCGGCTGACAACGCCGAGCTGGCGGCGCTGCGCGACGAGCTGGCCGAGTACCGCAACAAGCTCGCCGAGGCGAAGCTGCGCCTGGACGGCGGCAGCCGACTGGACGCCGAACGCCAGGCCCGGCGCGAGGCTGAGGATGCGCTCACCCGCGCGCTGGCTGATGCGGAAAGTCTGCGCAGCGTCCTGGCGGAACAGGTTGTGGAACAGGGTGCGCAGGCCTGGCAGCCGACCGACCAAGCGGGCAGCAGGCAGCCGGC
>NZ_CAAAFT010000406.1:20387-28481 GCF_900634765.1 Candidatus Protofrankia californiensis
GGCCTGGCAGCCGACCGACCAAGCGGGCAGCAGGCAGCCGGCCGGGCGCCCGACCGAAGGCAGGCGGCCGGCCAGGAAGGTGTCCGCGGCCGAGCGGGAGTCGTTCGTCGCCCGGGCCCACGCCGCCGCCCAGGAGCCTCGTACCGAGCTGGAGGTACGGCACGAGGTCGACCGGATGCTGGCGGCGGCCGGCTGGTCGGTGCAGGACCCTTCCCGGATCAACCTGTTCGACCGGGCAGGTGTCGCCGTCCGCGAGGCCCGAACCGCCAGTGGCCCCGCCGACTACCTGCTGTACGTCGACCGGAAGATCGTCGGCGTGGTCGAGGCGAAGCGGGAGGGCACCGTCCTCACGCCGGTGGAGTGGCAGTCCGGCCGGTACGCCCGGTCGCTGACCAGGGAGCAGCAGGACCAGGCGTGGACGTGGCCGCTGCCGTTCCGGTACGAGACGACCGCGGCCGAAACACATTTCACGAACACCCTCGACCCGCGCGGGGGCCGCGCCCGGTCGGTGTTCTCCTTTCACCGGCCGGAGACGCTGGCCCGGTGGATGCGGGAAGCCGACGACAACGCCGTCCATCCGACCCTCCGCCACCGTTTACAGCACCTGCCGCCGCTGGCGGCGGGGAATCTCCGGCCGGCACAGCTCGACGCCGTTCGCGGACTGGAGAAGTCGTTGGCGCAGGACCGACCGCGCGCTCTGATCCAGATGGCCACCGGGGCGGGAAAGACGTATGCGGCGGTCACCTCGGCGTACCGTCTGCTCGCGCACGCGAAAGCGCATCGCATCCTGTTCCTGGTGGACCGTAACAATCTCGGCCGGCAGGCTCGGGAGGAGTTCTCCACCTACGTCACCGCCGACGACGGCCGCAAGTTCACCGAGTTGTACAACGTGGAGCCGCTGACCGGGGCCGGGCTGCTCGGGTCGACACATGTGGTGATCTCCACGGTTCAGCGGCTGTATGCGATGCTGCGCGGCCAGACCCTGCCCGACCCAGCCGTCGACGACCAGGCGTTCGACGCGGACACCTCCGAGAACGCCGACGGCGACGCCGAGCCGATCGAGATCGCCTACAGCCCGGACATCCCGCCGGAGACATTCGACCTGATCATTGTGGACGAATGCCACCGGTCGATCTACGGGCGCTGGCGGGCGGTGCTGGAGTATTTCGACGCCTACCTGCTGGGTCTGACCGCGACCCCGGTGAAGCAGACGTTCGGTTTCTTCCACCAGAACCTGGTCAGCGAGTACACCTATCCGCAGGCGGTAGCCGACGGGGTGAACGTCGACTTCGACGTCTACCGCATCCGCACCGAGCTGACGACGCAGGGCGCGACCATAGATGCCGGGATCACCGTCCCGAAACGGGACCGGCGCACCCGCCGTCAACGCTACGAGGAACTCGACGACGACTTCTCCTGGACGCCGGAGCAGCTCGGCAGATCGGTCGTCAGCCCGAACCAGATCGAAATGGTGCTGCGGACATTCAGGGAACGACTGTTCACGGAGATTTTCCCAGGCCGGACGCACGTCCCCAAGACACTGATTTTCGCGAAGGACGACAACCACGCCGAGGACATCGTGATGAAGGTCCGGGAGGTCTTCGGCCAGGGCAACGAGTTCGCCGCCAAAATCACCTACTCGGTGCGGGACACCGACAGCCTGCTGAAATCTTTTCGCAACAGCGCCGAGCTGCGGATAGTCGTCACCGTCGACATGATCGCGACCGGGACGGACGTCCGGCCGCTGGAGTGCCTGCTGTTCCTGCGCAACCCGAAGAGCGCGGTGCTCTTCGAGCAGATGAAAGGCCGGGGTTCCCGGACGATCGACGCCGACGACTTTCAGGCGGTGACCCCGGACTCGCCCGCCAAGGACCGGTTCGTGCTGGTGGACGCGGTCGGAGTGCTCGACAGCGACCGGGTGGACGCGGCCCCGCTCGGACAGCACACCGAGCGGCAGATCAGTCTGGAGCAGCTGCTCCGCAAGACCGGGACGTTGACGATCAATGCCGAGGAGGCGTCGACGCTCGCCTCCCGGCTGGCCCGCCTCGGCCAGCAGATCACCCCGGACGAGCGGGCCGAGCTGGAACATCTCGCCGGAGCGCCGCTCGCGTCCATCGTGTCGAGCCTTGCCCGCTGTGCCGATGTGGACGCACTGGACGCCGCGCGCCAGGCCGGTCCGCCCGCCGAACGGGCGCTGGTGGAGGATGCCGTCCGTCCCCTGGCGGCAAATCCAGGGCTGCGTGCCCGTCTGCTGGAGATCCGCCGCGCCCACGACATCACCTACGACGAGGTCAATCCCGACAGGTTGTTGGAGGCGGCCGGCGTCGACCGCAGGAAGCTGGCGCAGCGCACCGTGGAATCCTGGCGGGCCTACCTCCGGGAACATCACGAGGAGATCACTGCGATCCAGCTCGGGTACGAGCGCGGCACCGGCCAGCAGCCGGTGTACGCGGCGCTCAAGGAACTCGCCGGGCGGATCGCCCGGCCACCCCACCAGTGGACGCCGGAACGGCTGTGGGACGCCTACGCCCAGCTCGAGATCGCAGCCGGGGTACCGGAGGTGAAGTACGGTGCGTTGGACCTGATCGGGCTGATCCGCTTCGAGCTGGGCGTGGACGAAACGCCCCGTCCGCACCGGGCTATGGTGCATGAACGCTTCGAGGGCTGGATCGCGCGCCAGCGGCAGGCGAGCAGGCGGGAGTTCACCGCGGACGAGTGGTGGTGGCTGGAGAGGATCAGGGACATCGTCGTGACATCGGCCGCGTTCGCAGTGACCGACCTGGACGGCCCCCCGTTCACCGAACGCGGCGGCACCGACGGCTTCCTCACCGTCTTCGGCGAGGACCACGCCCTGCCCCTCATCACCGACCTCACCCACGGCCTCACCGCATGACCCCTCTTCCCCCCGGCTGGGCACACGTCCGCCTCGACGAAATCGCGGAAGTACGGCTTGGCCGCCAGCGGTCACCGAAGAACCATAATGGTCTCCATATGCGCCCCTATCTCCGTGCCGCGAACGTTGGCTGGAACGGTCTCAAACTCGACGACATCAAGCAGATGAACTTCACCGATGACGAGCTCGATACTTACCGCCTTCTCCCAGGAGACATCGTCCTGAGTGAAGCGTCGGGGAGTCCCGGGGAAGTCGGCAAGCCAGCGCTCTGGAATAACGAAATAGAGGACTGCTGCCTACAAAATACCTTGATCCGAGTACGCAGCTACGGCGCTGATCCAAAGTTTCTCCTCCTGCTGCTACGACACGAAGCGCAACGCGGCGCCTTTGTCGAACACTCAAGGGGTGTTGGAATTCACCATATCGGTGTAGCCCGGCTCGCAGGATGGCCGATCATGCTTCCACCACTGGCCGAGCAGCGCCGCATCGTCGTCGCCCTCGACGAATACCTCGGACAGGTCGATGCATGCGTCGATCTGCTCACCAAGATTGATAAGAAGATAGACGTTTTCCGACGTTCGATTCGCGGTTTCACCGCTACCGGATCCGAACCAGCAGTGGGATGCCCTCTTCCATCCCACTGGCGCTGGGGGCCGCTGTCCAGCGTCGTGAGCAAAATCGAGGCTGGAAAATCATTCAATTGTCAACCACGGCCAGCAGACGCGACCGAATGGGGCGTCATCAAGGTCAGCGCCATGACTTGGGGCGAGTTTCGACCATATGAGAACAAGGCCCTGCCGCCGGGCCGCGAGGTTGATCCTCGCCATGAGATTACCCCTGGGGATATTCTGGTAAGTCGCGCAAATACAGCAGAATATGTAGGCGCCCCAGTGATTGTCCGCAACTGCCGGCCACAACTACTCCTGAGCGATAAAAGCCTCAGGCTGAAACCGGCACCGGGTATCGATCGTGAATGGCTGCTCCAGGTTCTGGCATCGACAATCACGCGAAAGCAAATCTCAGCCCTGGCAACAGGAACCAAAGATTCGATGCGCAACATCTCCCAGCAAAATCTCATGCGAATCTCCATTCCGATTCCGCCAATAGACCAGCAGGCAATAGTCGCACGCCAGATCCAAGATAATCTTGAACAAGCCGCAAGGCTCGAAGCTGTATGTTCCCAGAGCCAAGTCCGTACAACATCGCTCAGAAAATCGCTGTTGGCGGAGGCTTTTGCGGGGCGGTTGGTGGAGCAGGATCCGGGGGACGAGCCGGCGCCGGTGTTGTTGGAGCGGATCCGGACGGAGCGGGCAGCCGCCGGGGCGAGTGTTCCGCGGGGCACAGGTGTTCCGCGGGGCAGAGATCGGGCCAGGAAGCCGACCAGCGAGGATGTGCTGCTGTGAGTGCCGAGTCGCGGCGGCTGGTCGCCAAGCTGTGGAACTACTGTGACGTCCTGCGGGACGACGGCGTGTCCACGATCGACTATGTCGAGCAGCTGACCTATCTGCTGTTCCTGAAGATGGCGCATGAGCGGGCGAACCGTCCGCTCAACCCCGACACGGCTCTCGCGCATGTCGCCAACCGCTGGCAGGCTCTGCTCGACTACGACGGCGAAACCCTGGAAAAGGAGTACCGCAACACCCTGGACGAGCTGTCCCGGGAGAGCGGCACTCTCGGCGTCATCTTCCGCAAGGCCCAGAACAAGATTCAGGATCCGGCGAAGCTGAAGAAGCTGGTCGTCGACCTCATCGGCAAGGAGAAATGGTCGGCCTCCGGGGTCGACGTGAAAGGCGACGCCTACGAGGAACTGCTGGCAAAAAGCGCGGAGGACATCAAGTCCGGCGCCGGCCAGTACTTCACCCCACGGGCGCTCATCACCGCGATGGTCGACTGCCTACGGCCGGGGCCGGACGACACCGTGCACGACCCGGCCTGCGGCACCGGCGGTTTCCTCCTCGCCGCGTACGAGCACATCCAGGCCCATCATGGCTCCGAGTTGACCCCGGAACAACGCCGGGAGCTGGGCCGCACCGCCATCACCGGCACGGAACTGGTCGACGGCACCGCCCGGCTCGCCGCCATGAACATGTTGCTGCACGGAATCGGCCAGCCGAACGGGCCGTCCCCGATCGAGGTGGCCGACGCGCTCGCCCGACAGTCCGGCCTGCATCCGAGCGTGATCCTGGCGAATCCGCCGTTCGGCAAGAAGTCGTCCATCACGGTCATCGCGGACGACGGTCGTACCGGCCGGGACGACATCTCCTACAACCGCCAGGATTTCTGGGTGACGACCACGAACAAACAGCTCAATTTCGTCCAGCACATCGCCACCGCGCTCGGTATGAACGGGCGGGCCGCGGTCGTCGTCCCCGACAACGTGCTGTTCGAGGGCGGCGCCGGGGAAACCGTGCGGCGGCGGCTGCTGACCCAGTTCGACGTCCACACCCTGCTGCGCCTGCCGACCGGCATCTTCTACGCCGGCGGGGTCAAGGCCAACGTGCTGTTCTTCGACAAGCGGGAGGCACGGCCGGGCAAACCCTGGACGTCGAACCTGTGGGTGTACGACTTCCGTACCGGCGAGCACTTCACGCTCAAGCAGAACCCGCTGCGCCGCGAGCATCTCGACGACTTCGTCGCCTGCTACCGGCCGGGCGAACCCCGCGCGAACCGGGTGGAAACCGAACGGTTCCGACCGTTCAGCTATACGGAACTCACCGCCCGGGACAAGGCCAACCTCGACATCACCTGGCTGAAGGACCCCAGCCTCGACGACACCGACAGCCTCCTGCCACCCGAGGTCATCGCCCGCGAGATCGTCGAGGACCTCCAGGCCGCCCTCGCCGAATTCGCCGCCATCGCCGACTCCCTCGCCACCCGCTCGACCACGCGGGAGATCCCCTCTACCGAGAGCCCCACCGCCGCGTCCTGACTCTCAGTCACTTCACCACTGATGATCCGCATTCCGTGACCGCCCGCTCCGCAACCTCCCGCGGACCAGGGCCTGGGTCGCGTCACCACGCTCACCGGCGCCGTGGTGAGAAAGAGACCGAGGCCAACTCACGATTCACCATCCTGCGAAGCGGTTGGCCGCGCGTGGTCTGGTAGCGCCAGCCCATGCGTACTCTAACGCCCGCCTCCCGCACGATCAGCACTCCGACCAGCGGAAACATACCTAAGGAGCACCTACTCCAACGCCTACTCTCAACCCTATTTTCAAGATATTAGAGTAGCTCTCCGTGAGCTCCAACAGGGTCGATGCCGCTCTTTCCGACGCCTGCAAGCCCTCGAGAAGGAAAATCTAATTTTATGGGTCGGAAAAAGTCGACGAGATCCCAGAGCGGTCTGGAGGCTGGCGCAAGAATAATTTCTGCCGACTGCCGGTGGCAGTCGGGGCCGATGCCGTGACGGACCCGGCGAGCAGGACTCAAATAGAGATCGATATCGTCGTGCTCGCGCCGGCTGATCCAGGTGAGCATCGCCGCGTACTTTCCCTGGGTGAAGCCTCTACAGCCCGGCGGGTGCCGCCAGGAAGTCGGCCACAGCCGCTTGGTCACCACGGACGTCGACGACTGCCTGCTCCCGCCGGTTGAAAGCGTAGAGCAGCAACTCGGGGGCCGCACCGGCGAGGACGACCTGCCCGGTGCCGGATCGCAGCACCAGCCGCCCTACCCCGTCGGTGCGCTCCGCCACAACACCGACCGGGGACTTGCGGAAACCTCGCCTGCCGACCAGTCTCAACGGCCGCCACAGTTTGTCCCGCGCGGCAGCGTCGAGATCCCGCGGCTTCCAGTCCGGCTGCGCACGGCGGACATCCTCGTGGTGGATGAAGTACTCGGCATGGTTGATCAGCTCGTCCACCGCGGGGATGCGGGCCGGATGCCACACCGGCACGCCCGCGCGGATCAACACGACGAGATCTTCATAGGAGTGGGCATCCCTGGTGGCTCGTTCGACACGCTCGGTGATGCCGTGCAGTCGTGACACCGCGAGCCCGGGCAACGCCCGCGGCTTGCGGTCCCGTGCGACCAGATGAGCGGCCAGATCACGGGTCGTCCAACCGGTGCACAGCGTCGGCTGGTCCGGGCCAAGCTCAAGCAGAAGGTCACACAGTGCCTGCCGCTCCCGCTGTGCCTGCCGTTCCCGTTGCGTCCGTCGCGCCATAGCTGAACCTTAGCCGCGCATCAGCATGGTTGCGCCGTCCAACCTGGCCACACCTCAACCTGGCCACACCGACAGACGTCGGCGGCTTCGCCGGGCGACGTCGCGGGCACGGTGTTTGCGGGCACGGTGTTGCGGGCCGGGCAGGGTCTTGCGGGCACGGTGTTACGGGCACGGTGTTGGTCACAGTTCCAGGTTGGTGAGATGGTCGGCGCTGCCCCCGCGCCACTCGACCAGGAAGAGGGTCGCGTCGTCGGTGGTGATCCCGCCCCGTTCCTGCATCAGGGTACGGGACAGACTCCGCGCCATCTCCTGCACGTTTCTACCCAGGGCGCGCTCAACAAAATTGATCATGCGTTCCTCGCCGAACTGCTCCCCGCCGGTTGCATGCTCCTCGATGAGACCGTCGGTGAAGAACAGCACCCGGTCACCGCGCCGGAGCGCCTGCTCGCTGATCTGCGGGATGTCACCACCGAAGCCGACGGGCAGGGTTCCCGGGCTCTCCAGCGCCTGGATGACCCGGTGGTCACGGATCAGTAGCGGTGCCGGGTGGCCGGCGTTGACCCACTGCAGGTGACCCGTTCCGACATTCAGGCGCACCATTTGGGCTGTGACGAAGTGATCGGGCCCGAACTGTTTGTCGATGGCCTCGTCCATGAACATGTACAGGTCGGCGAGCCCGACGTCGGCACGCCTGGCGTGCCGGTAGGCGCCGATGGCGACCGTCGCCAGCACGGCGGCATCCAGGTTGTGGCCCATTGCGTCGATGATGGCCACGTGCAGGATGTCGTCGTTGAGGGCGTAGTCGAAGCTGTCGCCGGCGATGTCGTAGGCGGGCTCGAGGATGCCGGCTACCGCGACCTGCGGGGTAACCATGGTCAGCGGGGGCAGCAGCGACCACTGGATCTCCGCGGCCACGCTCATCGGTCGGCGGCGGCGGGCCTGGAAGAACTGGTCGGTGTAGCTGTTCTTGGTGACCAGCATGTCGGCGACCAGGCCGGCGAGTCGCCGCAGCAGGCGCCGGTCATCGTCATCAACGGTGT
>NZ_CAAAFT010000407.1:0-2421 GCF_900634765.1 Candidatus Protofrankia californiensis
TCAGAGCTTTAAGATCATCCAATGGCGCTTCGGTGCTTACCGTCGGACCCCGTTCACCGGCTCACCTGATGGCGTGCTCCTGAACCCTCGTGTGGTCGGCGGGACTGCCTACGCGGCGGCGCGGCGTGGGTACGGGCTTCCAGCCACGGTCAGGCGCGGCGGACACGGGCTCGGGCCGCGACGAGGCCGCGTCCGCGGATCGTGGCGTCGGCCCGGGGAGCGCCAGTCGGAAGATGCGCTTCCACACGCGTGTGCTTTGGCGCATCAGTGGCCCGGTGGTGTAGGCAAGCCCGAACCGTTCACACAGAGCACGCACCCGCGGCGCAACCTCGGCGTACCGATTGCTCGGCAGGTCGGGGAACAGGTGATGCTCGATCTGGAAGCTCAGGTTGCCGCTCATGATGTGGAGCAGCGGGCCGCCGTCGATGTTGGCCGAGCCCAGCAGCTGCCGCCGGTACCACTCGCCGCGGGTCTCCCCCTCGATCTGCTGCTCGGTGAAGACCTCGGTCCCGTCGGGGAAATGGCCGCAAAAGATAATCATATGCGCCCAGATGTTACGGGCCGCGTTGGCCGTGAGGTTGCCGAGCAGTACGGGCACAAAGGCGGGTCCGGCGAGCAATGGGAATGCTACATAGTCCTTGATTATCTGGCGTCGCGCTTTGCGCCAGACGCCCCGCAGCTGCCCCAACACCTCGTCCCAGCTCTTCTCACCGCGCAACGCCCGTTCGATCTCGGCGTCGTAGATCGCGATTCCCCACTCGAAGAACACCGCAAGTACCGCGTTGTAGAGCGGCTGGGCGAGGTAGATCGGATGCCACGGCTGCTCCGGGACGACCCGCATGGCGCTGAAGCCGATGTCGCGGTCCTTGCCGAGAACGTTGGTATAGGTGTGGTGCACGTAGTTGTGCGAGTGCTTCCACTGCTCGGCGGGGCTGGCCGAGTCCCACTCCCAGGTGGTGGAGTGGATCTCGGGATCGCGCATCCAGTCCCACTGCCCGTGCAGTACGTTATGACCGATTTCCATGTTATCCAGGATTTTGGCGGTGGCCAGCATCGCGGTGCCCGCCGCCCAGGCCGGTGGTAGGAGGGAGGCGAACAGTACAGTTCGGCCACCCGCCTCCAGGCTCCGCTGGATCGCGATCACCCGGCGGATGTAGCGCGCATCGTCCTCGCCCCGGCTCGCGATCACCTCGTCGCGGATCCGGTCCAGCTCATGGCCGAACTCCTCGATGTCACCCTCGCTGAGACGCGCGATCGTCGTCATCACTTCTGCCCCCGGTCTCCTCGGGCCACCGGCGGCGCGAGAAGAGCCACGATCGCGCCGCCTTCGGTCGCTACAGGTCGATCTCGACATCGCCGGCCGCGGCCGACACGCACATCTGGATAAGTTCTCCCTCGTCGCCGTGCTCCCTTCCGGTGCGCAGATCCCGTACACGACCCGACGCCAGCCGTGCCACGCAGCTGTAACAGATGCCCATCCGGCAGCCGCTCGGGACGAGGACACCCGCGTCCTCACCGACGGCCAGCAGCGGTGTGCCGCCGTCGGCGTCTGCCTCCCGCCTGCTCCTGGCGAAGCGGACCCGTCCACCGGCGCCTCCACCCGAGACCACCGCGGGACGGAAATGCTCAAGGTGCAGCCGGTTCGCGATCCCGGCCTGTCGCCAGTGCTCCTCGGCGTCGTCGAGCATCTCAGGGGGTCCGCAGGCCCAGACTTCCCGTGCGTACCAGTCGGGGCAGATCACAGGCAGCTCCGCCGTTGTGAACCGGCCGCGCGAACCGGTGCAGCCCACGCGCGTGTGGCGCTCGAACAGTCGCAGGCTCGGGAACCGTACTGCCATCTGCCGCAGCTCGACGCCGAAGATGACCTCGTCACGTGTGGGCGCGGAGTGCACCAGAACCACGTCCGGCATCTCGCCGCGTGCGGCGAGGCTGCGCAGCATCCCCATCACCGGCGTGATCCCACTGCCGGCGGTGAGGAACAGCAGCCGTGACCCGAGGAGCGTCCGCGGCAGAACGAAGTCGCCCTCCGGCTGGGCCAGGCGGACGGTCATGCCCGGTGTGGCCCGGCGTGCCAGGTATGAGGAGACAACTCCCTCCGGCACCGCCTTGACCGTGATCGTGATGTACCCGTCCGCGCGTTCCGGTGCCGAGGAGAGCGAGTAGCTGCGCCAGTGCCGTACGCCGTCGATGTCGACCCCGATCCGGACGTACTGACCCGCCCGATGCCCCCTCCAGCCCGGGCCAGGACGAATCACGAGGGTCGTCGCGTTTCTGGTTTCTGCCTGTACGGCCTTGACCCGGCCACGCAGCTCCCGGGTCGACCATAACGGATTGACCAGTCCGAGGTAGTCATCGGGCAACAGTGGCGTCGTCAGCCAGGCCGCAGTCTCCAACAGGCGCCGTCGGACACTTGACCTGCGT
>NZ_CAAAFT010000407.1:2591-7057 GCF_900634765.1 Candidatus Protofrankia californiensis
AACAGTGGCGTCGTCAGCCAGGCCGCAGTCTCCAACAGGCGCCGTCGGACACTTGACCTGCGTTTTTCTACGAATTCGTCGACGTCGACTCTGGTGACGACCCCGGCGGGTGGAGCGGTCATGGAACCGGCCTTCTTCGACATAATTCATCTCTTTACAGCCGTGTAGGAAGCTACGATACACAACCAGGACAGTCACCGTCCAATAATGCAGGAAAACTCGGATCGGTGACCACCGGGCCAGATAAAATCAGCCACGACGAAACTGGAGGAATTCCCGCCCCTCGACCTCGGGATCACGTGCTTATTCCCGGCCACCACGAACTGGCCCGCCTCCGTTCTCGGTCGAGTTTCTTCTACCGAGAACGAAGACTAGATGATCATCTCACTTCGCGCAACCGGACAACTACTCGATCGGCGGGCCGCACGGTGGTTCCGCGGGAAGGACCGGGGAAGGTGCCGGCGGCAGCCGGGGCAGCCTCGAACCCGTCATCGTCCTGGAAGGAGCGCTACTCCCAGTAGCCACCACCGCCCGCACCGGGCGAGCATCGGACATCACGGCGACAGGTGTCGATCAACTATCCGCTGGCACGGTCACCGCAGGTGGCCGAGTCGTGTGCTCGGCATCCACGCCAACCTGGGCACACGCCCCGCCGGCCTGCCTACGAACCCGCCGGCCTGCCTACGACCAGAAGTGTGCGACATCGAGCACCACCCGGTTGTCCAGCTTGAAGACCCGGAAGGGCAGCCGAGCACGAACTCCGAGCCCAATCGTGGTTTGTCCTTCAAAACTACCGGCGAACTTGGCGTCCCGGAAGGTCTGATAACCGGCGAGATTCACGCCGGGCAGCTTCTGACCGACGATCCCGGAATAGGTGGACTGGAAGGTCTGATCGTAGGCGGGAGCCTTCAGAACGACCTGGAGCTTCGCCCCACCGTTCAGCGGTATGAGCCGGCCCGATCCGTCGGCGTGGACGCTGTCCACATAGCGGACGTCATAGCCGGCGGCGGGCCCGTTCACATCCAGCACCATACGGTCCCAGCAGCGATCTCTACCGGTTCGTATGTTGGTCAGCGGGTTCTGGTTGTACGGCTCCGCGGTCTTCGGCAGACTACCCCATGAAATACCGCAGAAACCTTGTGTCGCCTGCGCCTGGCCGGCAACAAGAATTGCGCCCGTGGTCGCGAGCAGCACACCGACGAGAAGGACTACCAGCATTCTTGCTCTTGCCATCTCGACCCCTCCGAAAACCTGCCGGGTACCAGCCCGTCGCAGCCGATACCCGGCATGCGCGTAGGCATTCTACCCGCACCGATCATGACACAAACTGACTACCGAAGGTAAACCTCGGCTTCGGGGTACGGCAGTGGATTGACCGGCTGCACGGAGTGATCCGGGGACTCCGACGGCAGAAGAATTCGCTTGTTTTGTGGAGAAGGCCCGACCCGGCGCTGGGTTCGGCCGCGGGATCGTGAAAGGTACGCGGGTCACCGGCTCGGGGCAGCCCACGCGATTATCCGACGCAGGATTATCCGACGGTGGTGCCGACGAGTGCGCCGACCGCGGCCGTCACGGCCATGGCAACCGATCCACCGAGAACGACGCGAACCGCCGCCCGCACCCGATTCGCGCCACCGAGTGCGGCGCCGACGGCGCCGAGCAGACCCAGCCCCACCTCGGTAACCGCGATCAGCAGCACGACCCTGGCCGTGCCGGAACCGGCGAGCATCGCCACCAGCGGGAGCGCGGCACCCGCAGCGAAACTCAGCGCCGAGGCCCCGGCGGCCTGCACCGGACGAGCGGCGTTGTCGGGCGAGTGACCGAGCTCATCCCGGGCATGCGCGGCAAGGGGATCGGTACGGCTGAACTCCACGGCCACCTCCCGGGCGAGCCGGGGGCTCAGACCGCGCCGGACGTAGATACCGGTCAGCTCGTCCAGCTCGGCGTCGGGATCGGTCGCGAGCTCCGCAGCCTCGACGGAAAGATCCTCCAGCTCGGCGTCCTTCTGGGAGCTCACCGAGACGAATTCCCCGGCAGCCATCGACGTCGCCCCGGCGACAAGCCCGGCAAGACCCGCGGTCAGTACGGCCGTCCGGGATGCCGACGACGCGGCCACCCCGAGCATCAGGCTCGCTGTTGACACCAGGCCGTCGTCCGCGCCCAGCACCGCGGCACGCAGCCAGCCCGACCGCCCGCCATAGTGCCTTTCCTTATGCCCCGATCTCACCATGTGCCCTCATGCGATGCGCGCTCATGCGATGTGCCCTCGTACGGGACGCTCCCATGCTCGCGCCTGCCCCATCTGTCGTCCCGCCCGCTTCACCTTAGTGGCCTGGGAGAGCTGGGCCTCCGGCAGCGCGAAAGAAGCATGATCGCGCTGCCTTTGACTCTTGGGGGCGATCGAACGCTGCAGGCTCACCTGGCGCCATTGCGCGCGATCGGCGGGTGAGAATCGTCCCTGGGAGGGCTCGCCCACCCCGACGTACCGCGCCGGCCGGACGGGCCCCACAGCTCGCGGATGGTCTGGAACACCCTCTGGTTGTGACTGAACTCGATCACGTTCCCGTCCGGGTCTGTCACCGCGCAGATGTAGCCGACCGGGTCGGGCATGTCCTGCGGTTCCCAGTGCAGGCATCCCGCGGCCCTCGCCCGGCCGGCGACCGCGTCCACCTCAGCGCGGTCCGCCACCTCGATCCCGATATGCGCGAACGGCGTCATCGTCGGCTGACGGTGCCCACGCTCGGCGGTGAACTCGGCGAGGACCAGCACAAACGGATCCTGCCACTGCTGGTCGTTGGACAGCCACGCGCTACGGCCCGCCTCGTCCTTGCGGGTCGCGACCACCACGAGCGGGGTCATCGTCGTGTAGAAGTCGATCGAGGCGTCGATGTCGCTGGAAGGAAGGGCCACGTGCGTCCACCGGGCATGTGTGAGCATCAGACAACTCCTTGTTTCCCGCCTCGTCCGCTCGGCGTGGTTCGCTCCGGACTTCTTCCCGACGTTGTTCCCGAGGACAGGGCTTTGCTCACGTCGACGGGCCGACCGCGGAAACGAATTTTTTGTCACTACCCCGACACCGTCATTATGTGACAGCGGGTCAAGGACCGTTACGTACAACCACCCGGCCGCGCATGACAACCAGCAACGGCGCGGCCAGCACCCGGACGTCCACCCGCGGGTCCTCGGCGTAGACGACGAAATCCGCCGGCGCCCCCTCAGCCAGCCCGGCAAAGCCCAGCCACGCACGCGCGGCCCAGGTTGTCGCCGACAGGGCCGCCACCGGAGGCAGTCCCGCCCGCACCAACTCGACGACCTCGTCCGCGACGAGACCGTGCGCCAGCGACCCACCGGCATCCGTGCCGACGTAGATCGCGATTCCCGCCTCGTAGGCGGAGCGGACGGTGTCGTACCGGCGGGCGTGCAACGCCCGCATGTGCGCGCTGTAGGCGGGGAACTTCTCCTGCGCCGCGGCGGCGATGCCGTCGAAGGTAGCGATGTTGATCAATGTCGGCACGATGGCGACGCCGCGCTCGGCGAAGAGGGGGATCGTCTCGTCGGTGAGCCCACTCGCATGCTCGACGCAGTCGATCCCGGCCTCGACCAGGTCGGTGAGAGAGTCCTCGGCGAAGCAGTGCGCGGTGACCCGGGCGCCGGCGGCATGGGCCGCCGCGATCGCGGCCCGGACGGCCTCCCGCGGCCAGCAGGCGGAAAGATCCCCGGTGTCCCGGTCGATCCAGTCTCCTACGATCTTGACCCAGCCGTCGGCCCGGCGGGCCTGCTCGGTGACGTTGGCGGCCAGCTCGTCAGGCTCGATCTCCAGAGCGAAGTTGCGGATGTACCGTTTTGTCCGGGCGAGGTGACGGCCGGCTCGGACCAGTCGGGGAAGGTCCTCACGTTCGTCCACCCACCGGGTGTCCGCGGGCGAGCCCGCATCCCGGATCAGCAACGCGCCCGCGTCCCGGTCGGTGCGGATCTGCCGCTCGGCGGTGTCCCGGTCGACCGCGCCGTGGGCGTCCAGCCCCACGTGGCAGTGCGCGTCCACCAGACCGGGCAGCACCCACCCCGACACCGTGTGCGCATCGGTGGCACGGGCACCGGTGGGACGCTCAAACGTGATCTTCCCGTCCACGACCCACAGCCCGTCCCGGACCTCCTCGGGCCCGACCAGCACCCGGCCTGTGATCCTCAACGTCTCGGAACCAGCCACTCCATCTGTCTACTCGCACCGGGCCGCTCCGGTGAATATTGGACGCCATGGGAGTGCCAGACGCCGCGCTCGTGGCGGTTGCCGGCCTGCTGGCCGGAGCGGTGAACGCCGTGGCCGGAGGGGGAACCCTGATCGCCTTCCCGGCGCTGCTCGCCACCGGGATGCCCGCCCTCACCGCGAACATCACCTCCTCGGTCGGGCTGATCACCGGATATGCCGGCGGCGCGTTCGGCTACCGCCGGGAGCTGACCGGCCAGAC
>NZ_CAAAFT010000407.1:7194-14259 GCF_900634765.1 Candidatus Protofrankia californiensis
CCGGCGGATCCGTGACCTGGCCGACCCGCACCGGGGTGTTCCTGGCCGGGGCCTACGGCTCCTACTTCGGTGCGGGCCTCGGCGTGCTCCTGCTCGGAGTCCTGGGCATCCTGATGCCGGACGACATCCAGCGCACGAACGCGTCCAAGACGCTGCTCTCGCTCGGGGTCAACGCGGTGGGCATCGCCGTGTTCGTCGTGAGCGCGCAGGTCTCCTGGGGGTTTGCGGCGATCCTGCTGCTGACCTCCTGCGCCGGGGGGATCCTCGGCGCGCGGGTCGCCCGGCTGCTGCCGGCCACCGCGCTACGCGCGATTGTGATCACCCTTGGTGTGGTCGTCGCCGCCGTGCTCATCGCCTCCGGCTGAAAACCGGACAGGCGTCATACCACCGGTGACAGGCCACCGTCGACGTTGAGCGCGGTTCCGGTCACATAGGAGCTGCGGGGCGAGAGCAGGAAGGTCACGACGTCGGCGAACTCCTCCGCCCGGCCGACGCGGCCCAACGGTATCCGCGCATCATGAGCCATCCGTTCGTACAACGTCCGGGTGGACGTGCCGGCGGCGGTAGCCCGCCGTTCCCACTGGCCGCTTTCGACCAGACCGACCAGCAGCGCGTTGACCCGGATCCCGTGCGGACCCCATTCGCCGGCGAGCGCCTTGGTCAGCGCCATCCCGGCAGCCCGTGACACCGAGGACGGCATCGAAGCCGCCGGCGGCGCCTTCGCCGCCGTCGCGAGCACGTTGACCACCGCCGCGGCGTCCGAGGCGCGCAGATGGTCGAACACCAGCCGGGACAGCCGGATCGCCGCGAACACCTTGAGCTGCAGGTCGTCCTGCCACTCCTGGTCGGTCACGGACACCAGCTCCCCAGCTGCGGACCTGCCGGCGTTGTTGACGATCGCGTCCACCCGGCCCCACTGGCTGTGTGCCGCCGTGACGAAGCGGTCCAGCGCGGCGACGTCGGTGACGTCCGCCGGTACGGCAAGGACGTCCCCACCTGCGGCGCGCAGCTCGTCCGCGGCGAGCTTGAGCCGGGCCTCGTCCCGGGCGCAGATCGCGACCCGTGCCTGCTCGGCGACGAGGGCGCGCGCGACGGCCGCGCCCAGCCCGTCGGAACCTCCGGTAACGAGGACGACCCGCCCGGCAAGCTGCAGATCCATGTGACCTCCGGGACCGGGTGCGAGGCGGGGTGGCGGCGGGTGGTGACCGGGTAACGGGGCCGGGTAGCCCGACTGAGTGACCTAGCCCGGCTGAGTGACCTGGCTGGGTAACGCCTGACCCACCGGGTATGGGATGACTCGTGGTGCCGCTATCACTCTACGACGTCTTGGGCGTGCCACCGACCGCCTCCCACGCCCAGATCGTGACCGCCTACCGGCGGGCGGCGCGACGCACCCATCCGGATGCGGGCGGTTCCGAAAGCGCCTTCCGCCTGGTCAGCATGGCATATGAGGTCCTGGGGGATACCGACCGGCGGCGTGACTACGACCAGCACATGCCCCTCAGCCCGGCCGGTGGCGTGGCGGACCGGACGGCAGATGGCGTGACGAGCCGGGCGGTCCGCCGCCGGTACCTGACGATGATGGCCGTCTGTGTCACGCTGTTCGTGCTCGCGGGCAGTGTGATCCGGTTCGTGTCGGTACCCGCGGCGCTGGCGATGATGCTCGTCGCCGCGGTCATCCCGCCCGTCGCCGCCATCATCGCCAACCGGTCCCGGTAGTGACCTGAGAATCTGATTTACTGAGCTGAGAATCTGTTTTCCGGCTCTGAAACCACTGTGGAAAATCGGCGAAAAATTCGCTGGTCACAGGCTCGGGGCGAGTTCCACCATCCGTTCCACGTCACCCCGGTAGGACAGCAGAGAGGGCATGGGGACGTCGAGCCGCTCACCCGTACGGACGAGGTCGTCATAGATCTCGTACAGGTCCACCGGAGCATACCGGCCGTGATTCACCGAGATTCGCTGGGGCAGCTCGCCGCGGAGCATGAGCCGGACCGCCGGGGTAATGGTCGACGGTGGCAGCAGGAACGGCCGAGCATCCTGTGCTGTCCGCACGTCGGCCCCGCGCACGGCACAGATCTGCATGGCCTCACGACCGGCATGCAGGGCGTCATAAACCGCTCGATTACTACGCGTGAATGATTCGAAGCCGCAGGCACGGGCAGCACCGCATATCCACGCGCTGATGCTCGCAAAATGCACCCACAGCCAGTGTTCCATGTTGGGATGAATCTCCGGCCGGAAACCGGCCTCCGCGAACAGCGCCACGAGACGGCCCAGGTTCTGCTCGGCGGTGTCGGTCACCGGGCTGTACAACGTGTGCCCGGACACGCTCGACCCGAGCATGATCCCGCCTTCGAGCGCACCGTCCAGGACATTGTCGATAATGCCGCCACCGGCCCGCGGGGCGCCCAACACGTACTGATCCTTGCCCAGGTAGGCGTCTATGAAGTCAAGGCCGCGCCAGTTGTTGTTCAGAAACAACACAACCGCGGAACCGAGGTTGCGCGCCAGCGCCGGCAGGACATCCGGTGTCTGGGTGTGCCGGACCGCAAGCACGACCAGGTTGACACCGTCTGTAGGGCGCAACTCGGTGACAACGCGAGGGCGGAACCGCTCGGCGACCTCCCGGCGGCGCCTGCCCCGCACGTCGAGAATCCGCAGACCGATCCCGTCGGACCAACGGGTCAGCTGTTCCGGGCGGACCAGCATGCTGACGTCATGCCCAGCCCGTGACAGCGCCCAGGCGTGCAGCGTTCCTATCGCTCCGCTGCCGAACACCACAATACGCATGCCATCCAGTATCGAGACGGGCCGGGACGTTCGTCAGAGTCGACGGCCCACCCGAAACCGGTACAAGGGCCCACCCGGACGGCGGCCTTCCCGCGAAAGACGGCCCTCCCACCGACCGCGGCCTTCCCGCGCAAGGCCGCATGCCTTACCTCGATTTCACCGTGCTCTTTTTCACCGTGCCCTCAACGCGGCCTTACGAGCCGTCCGGGCAACCTTCGGATCCTGATGGTGACGGGCGATCGCCGTCAGCACGGCCGGCGCCTTGGGATGCCCGCAGCGCCCCATGTCTTCCAGCGCCGCCCGCTGCACGTCGGCGTCACCCATACTCGTGAACACGTCGACCACCTGTTCGTCCCCGGCGAGAAGGACGGTGGCGAGCTGTTCGGCGAGCATGACGGCGACATCGGTGTCCCCCAGCTCAGCCTGATCGACGACCCCGTGCTGGGCCAGCACCAACGTCGGGTACGGGCGGAGCCTGTCGTCATCGCGAAGCCCCATGACCACCTCGATTCCGGCTGCCCCCATCTCCGCCAGGGCGTCGAGGGTGACAACCCACTGCTGGACGTCGTCGGAACGCCGCAGCAGGGCCGTCAGCTCCGTGATGGCCTGTTGTTCCCCACGCGCGTCCGACCAGGCGCGCAGCAGGGCGTCGGCGTCTTCTTCGGAGGCTGCCGCCCCTGCCACGTGCACGACGACCTCTGCCTCCTCCCCCGCGATGTCGGCCATCACCGGGGTTTCGAAACCGGCGTCCTGGAGCATGCGGCGGGTGCCCCACCTCCCCAACGCAGTGAGCTCGGCCACCCTGTCGGCCGTTGTTGCGTCCGCCGCTTCACCGCCGGCCGTGCCACCAGCGGCCTCACCGGTGGCGGTACCACCAGCCTCACCGGCGATCATGCGGAGTGCGCCCAGTATCTCCAGCCACTGCAACATGCGCCGCAGGTCGTGCTCGACCAGCTTCTGCCAGGTTTTCCGATGCTGCTGCTGCGGGGCTTCGTCGGTCTCGTATCTCTCGCTGGCCAGATCCCAGACCAGCTCGTGGAGGTCGGCCAGCGCAACGTCGCCCCCCAGGGTGTACGCGGCGGTGAGGACGGCGCAGGCGCCCTCGTCGAACTGGTACCGCAGCATGGACTCCGTCCATCCGGACGAGCAGATGGCCGGGCCGAGCCGCGGAAAGGCCGCGAACGCCAGGCCCCACAGTTCCAGCGGACGGTCCAGCGTGGCTACGTTCTTCTTCACCGGCAGCAGCCGGCCCTTGGCGGTCCGCACCAGCCGGGCGGCCTTTGCCCACTCGACGGTGACGTTGAGGCCGTACAGCTCCTCGCTGCTCTTGGTGCGGTACACCCGATCGTGGACGACCGGGTCGACCACGTCACCGGTCCCGAGCAGCTCCACGAGCTCGCGGGCGTCGGCGAGGGTGATCCGGCCGGTCTGGGTGAGCCTGCGGCCGTCCCCCATCCAGCTCAGCAGGACGCGTAGTCGCCGCAACACTTCGCTGCCCGCCGCCGCGGCGGCCAGTTCCTCGTCGGCGGGTAGCGCGACTGCTGCCAGGCGCCGGCGCCTGGGACGCATCTGTTCCTGCCCGGTGAGGATGGCCGCCTGCAGAGCCTGCTCGGGGTCGTAGAAGACCTCCCCCGCCTGCACGTCGGTGACGAAGCATCCCACCTGCTCCTCGTCCCCGATGTCGACGCCCCGGCGCAGCATCATCATCGTCCAGTGCTTGGCCACGCCGTATCGGCTCTCGTCCCCCATCGCGGCGTTGAACTCGCAGGCCAGCTCTTCCAGCGCGGCGGGCAATCCCGGATCACACCGGGGGTCGGCGAGCCCGGTCCGGGTGAGGAAGTCGAAGAACACGCGCAGTGTGGGCAGGACCGTGGCCCACTGCTCCTCCGTCATTGCAATCTTCAGCGGCATCCAGCCCAGCAGGAGCTCGCGCAGGTCCGCGACCGTCCAACGGCTCAGTATCCCGTCGCCCATGGCCCACTTGTGCTCAAGGGCAACCTCGACCGCGAACGGATCAACCTCCAGGCCGCGTTCACCGGCCCATTCGTCGAACCGCCCGACGAGCCGGTCGCATGCATCACGAAAGACCAGCTCGTCCGCATCGGAGAACACCATGCGCATGCCGTCCGACCCCCTTCCAAGCCTGGCGGACGCCAGCATCCCGAATCTATTCGGGTGGACAGCTCATGACGAATCCCAGCCTGTTGACAACCACGGACTGTGCATGCTCGGTCGGCCCATGCTCGGTCGGCCCATGCTCGGTCGGCCCATGCTCGGTCGGCGCTGCCTTCAGGCCGGGGTTCCGCGGCGGCGGCGGGCACGATGACCGTCGCCGAGCGTCTTGCCGGGACCCCTGGTGTGGGGCGCCGACGGCGGATGCACCGTGGCCGGGCCTGTCGTCGAGGCTGTCGGGGTCGACGTGTCCCACCTGCGGGGTGCACGGCGGCGATGCGGCGCGACCGCGGTCAACGCCTCCGACGGATCGACGAAGTAACCCGTCGCCTCGTCGAGCACCCAGGTGTACGCGGCGGAGATGTCGAAGTAGAGGCCGACGAGTTCCAGACGGCCCTGCTCCAGTGCCCGCTGGACGGCAGGGTGGCCGCGCAGGTGTTCCAGCTGCTGTACGACATTCGCCCGACCCAGCTGTTCCAGGGGGGGCAGTGCCTCCGTGCCGGGCAGCGGCATACGTGACAACGCCCCGCGGGCATGGGTCAACCAACCTGCCAGCGCGGAGTCCGGATCATTGTCGATGTGACCGGACAGCAGCGCCTGCATAGCGCCGCACCCGGAGTGCCCGCATACCACGATCGAGGGAACTCTCAGGAAGTTGACGGCGTAGTCCAGCGCGGCCGTCACGGACAGGTCGCTCTCCCGCTCGCCGTGGACCGTCTCCTCGGACGAATCGAGCGGGACGAGATTGCCGATGTTACGGATGGTGAAGAGGTCTCCCGGACCACTGCTGGTGATGATGTTCGGAACCACCCGGGAATCGGCGCACGTCAGGAACAGCATGCTGGGGCGCTGATTCTCGGCGAGTCCCCCGAGGGTGCCACGCAGCAGCGGAGCGGCCCGGCGGTGGAACTCGGCCACACCGACCAGCATCGTGCCGACGGGATGCACGTGACCGTCCACGGACTCGGCCCCGTCCGCACCTGTTCCGACCGTCTCCTCGGGGTCGACGCGGTGGGCGTCTCCGTGTGAGGCGGCCAGCTCCTGCCACTGCGACCAGGGGGCGAACCAGCGGGGCAGGTGCGGGATGACGGTACGGCGCCGCTGGACCTGGCCGTTCTGGGAATGCCGGAACCAGGCGTGACCGATCTCGTCCACCGTCACGCTCCCACCGGCCCGCTCGTGCTCGGTACACCAGGCATGCAGATGGTCGAATGCCGCGTGGTCGAGATAGTCCACCACAAGCTCGATCAACACGGGCACGCCCGTGGGAACCCTCCCGAGGACCCGCGACAGTCGAGGCAGGGACACGAAACTCAGAGTTCCCTCGACCTCCACCCGCCATACCTCACCGGAACGGACGAGGTAGATGTTGGACCACAGCACCCGGCGCAGGATCAGGCCGAGCGCGGTGACCAGGCCGAGCGCGACGCCCTGAAGCAGGTCGAGAGCGACGACACCGACCAGCGTGACGACGTACACGGGCAGTTCACCGTGCCGACGCACATGGCGGAGATGGGAAATGTCGACCAACCGGATCCCCACAACCACCAGCAGACCGGCCAGGGCGGACAGGGGAATCCACTCGACCACACCACCGAGGAACACGGCGAACAGCAACACCCACACACCGTGCAGGATCGCCGATGCCCGTGTCCTCGCCCCGGCTGCGACATTGGTGGAGCTACGGACGATGACGCCGGTTACGGGTAGTCCGCCGGCGAGGCCCGACAGAATGTTGGCCGATCCCTGACCGAGCAGCTCACGGTCCAGGCTGACCGGGCGTTTCCCGGGACGGCGTGCACCGGGGAGTTTTTCCACGGCAACCGCTGACAGCAGGGATTCGACGCTCGCGACGATGGCGACGGTGAAGACACCAAGGACGATCCCGGTCCAGTTGCCTTCCGGAAACTTCGGTAGCGACACCGAGCCGAGGATCGCCCCGGGCAGATCGACGCGGGGCAGGTCGAAGTGGAGCGCGGCAGCGATGGTGGTCCCGAAGGCAACCGCGGCCAGCGGCGCGGGAATCGCTCGCAGCTGCCTGGGCAGCATCCTGACCAGTCGGGGCCACAACAGAATGATCATAATCGTCACGGCGCCGAC
>NZ_CAAAFT010000407.1:14679-18374 GCF_900634765.1 Candidatus Protofrankia californiensis
CAGAGTCGTGATGTTGTCCAGGGCGTGACTTTCCGGCTCACCGCCGAGCACGACGTGTAGTTGCCCGAAGACGATGGTCAGCCCGATACCACCGAGCATGCCGTGCACGATCGCGGGTGAGACGGCGAGCGCTGCGCGAGCAACGCGGCTCACTCCGAGCAGGATCTGCACCACGCCCGCGGCAGCGGTCACCGCGCAGGTGACCTGCCATCCGAAGGTGGAGATGAGGCCCGCGACGATGACCGTCAGCCCCGCCGCGGGCCCGCTGACCTGCAACGGCGCACCGCCCAACGAGCCGGCGACGATCCCACCGACCACGGCGGCGATGAGACCGGCGGCGATCGGCGCGCCGGAGGCGACCGCAATACCCAGCGACAGGGGCATCGCGACCAGGAAGACCACCAGTGACGCCTGCAGGTCGGGCCTCAGGGCCGCGATCGTGCGCTGGCGGGCCCGATCGCGAGCGGCACCGTCCGGTGCGCCGGGCGGCGAGTGGCTGTGCTGTGACGACGAAGGTACTGGTGATGGGACGTGTGGGACTGCCACACCGTGCTCCTCGGGGTCGGATCGGCACCGGACAGGGTGTCGCGATGGAGACGCTTCGCAGGGGTCGCGAAAGACGACCGTGCCTATAACGAAGCCGACCCATGGGCGTTGTCCGCCCGCATCCGACCGCCAGTCCGAGTCCTGTTGGTGATGGGTCCTGCCGTCAGCAGGGCCCATCACGTGCAGTAACTATGTGAACCATCCTGAAGAACGAAGGAGGCTCGATCCGAGTTTCCGGGTGTGACCTTTAGCTCAGAAGAGACAAAACGCCCGGCAGCCGCAAAGCGGATAGTTGGCCGCGAGACGCCGCCGGGACGTTGCAAGCCGAGCGGTCCCGCACCTGGCGCCGCCAGCCCGCCGCGTCAAGCCGGGCGTGTCAGGCTGCCTGACGCCTCAGGCAGCCGCCCGCTGCGCCACTGTTCGCCGGACGGAGGCGAGCGCGTCCGCGATCGCGTCCGGGTTGGCGCCACCGCCCTGAGCAAGGTCGTCCTTGCCGCCACCCCCACCACCGAGGATCTTCGCGGCGCCACGGACGAGCTCCCCGGCCCTGACCCCTCGGTCCCGCGCCGGGCCACTCGTGGCCACCACGATGACCGGGCGTCCGCTCACCGCGGCCGCGACCGCGACGACAACCGGGCGCTCCACCGGAAGCCGGCCGCGGATGTCAAGGACGAGTTTGCGCAGGTCGTCCGCTGAGGTACCGTCAGGAGCCCGATGGGCGACCAGCGCAACCCCACCGACGTCCTCGGCGGCCTGGGCGAGATCGCCCGCCACGGCCAGCACCTCCGCGGCCCGCAGCTTCTCCAGCTCCTTCTCGACCTCCCGAAGCCGGCCCAGCACCTGGGACAGCCGCTCGGGCACGTCGGCCCGCGGAGCCTTGAGCACATCGGTGACCTGCGAGACGAGCACGGCCTCCCGGGCCAGGTAGCGGTAGGCGTCCAGGCCGACAAGGGCCTCCACCCGCCGCACTCCCGCCCCGACCGAGGACTCCCCCAGCAGCTTGACCAGGCCGAGCTGCCCCGAACGGCGCACATGCGTGCCACCGCAGAGCTCGCGGGAGTAGTCACCGATCGAGACGACCCGGACCCGGTCGCCGTACTTCTCGCCGAACATGGCGATCGCGCCGGTCCGGCGTGCCTGGTCGATGTCCATGACCTCGGCGTGGACGTCGAGATCCTCGATCAGCACCTGATTGATGGTCTCCTCCACGTCGGCGAGTACCGAGACCGGCACTGCGGCCGCGGAGGAGAAGTCGAAGCGGAACCGGCCGGGGGAGTTCTCCGAACCGGCCTGCGCGGCAGTCGGGCCGAGCGCGTCCCGCAGGGCCTGGTGAGTCAGGTGCGTGGCGCTGTGGGAGCGCGAGATCGCCGCTCGCCGGGCCGGATCGATCTCCGCCTGGACGCCCGCGCCGGGGGTGACTCCCCCCGTCCGCACCCGGCCGCGGTGGACGATCAGCTCGGGCAGTGGCTTCTGCACATCGAAGATCTCGATTTCGGTACCGTCGGCGAGCCGGACGACGCCGGCGTCGGCGAGCTGACCACCGCCCTCGGCGTAGAACGGCGTCCGGTCGAGCACGATCTCGACATCGTCACCCTGGGTGGCTTCGCGAGCCGGCACGCCGCCGACCAGCAACCCACGTACGCGCGCTTCCTCGACGGTGCTGTCGTATCCGGTGAACACCGACGGACCGGCCGCCTCCAGCACGTCCCGGTACGCCGAAGTGTCGACGTGCCCGGTCTTCTTGGCGCGGGCGTCAGCCTTGGCGCGTTGCCGCTGCTCCCCCATGAGCCGGCGAAAACCCTCCTCGTCGACGGTCAGGCCCGCTTCGGCCGCCATCTCCAGGGTGAGGTCGACCGGGAAACCGTAGGTGTCGTGGAGCTGGAACACCCGCGCACCTGCAAGGACGCTCCCGCCGGCCTTCTTCGTCTCGCTCGCGGCCAGGTCGAAGATGGACGTCCCGGTGCGCAGCGTCTGGAGGAACGCCGCCTCCTCGGCGGTGGCGACCGAGTCGATCCGGACGCGGTCGGTGACAAGCTCCGGATACTGCGGGCCCATCGCCTCGATGGTGGCCGCGACCATCTCGTGCATGGTCGCGTCATGGGCACCGAGCAGGCGCATGTTGCGGATCGCGCGGCGCATCATCCGGCGCAGCACGTAGCCGCGTCCCTCGTTGCTGGGAAGCACACCGTCACCGATGAGCATCACCGAGGTACGCACATGGTCGGCGACCACCCGCAGCGACACGTCCGAGCGGTGCTCGGCACCGTAGCGGGCACCGGTCAGCGCGGACGCCCGGTCGAGGACCAGCCGCGAGGTGTCGATCTCGTAGAGGTTGTCGACGCCCTGCAGGATGGCCGCGAGCCGCTCCAGCCCGAGCCCGGTGTCGATGTTCTTCGACGGCAGGTCACCGAGGATCGGGTAATCCTTCTTCGAGGAACCCTCCCCGCGGATGTACTGCATGAAGACGAGATTCCAGATCTCCAGGTAACGCTCGCCGTTCACCGCGGGGCCGCCTTCGGCACCGAATTCCGGCCCGCGGTCGTAGTTGATTTCGGAACAGGGCCCGCACGGACCCGGCACGCCCATCGACCAGAAGTTGTCCTCCATGCCCAGACGCTGGATGCGCCCGGCGGGCACGCCGACCTTGGACTGCCAGATGTCGGCCGTCTCGTCGTCGTCGAGGTACACGGTCACCCACAGCCGGCTGTCGTCCAGGCCGTATCCGCCGTCCGCCACGGAGGTGGTGAGCAGTTCCCACGCCAGCGGGATCACGGTCTCCTTGAAATAGTCCCCGAAGGAGAAGTTCCCGCACATCTGGAAGAAGGAACCGTGCCGGGTCGTGCGGCCGACCTCTTCGATGTCGGTGGTCCGCACACACTTCTGAATACTGGCGGCACGGGTGTACGGCGGACGGACCTCGCCGAGGAAATACGGCTTGAACGGGACCATCCCGGCGTTCACGAGCAGCAGGGTGGGGTCGTCCGCAATGAGGGAAGCCGACGGAACAACCGTGTGACCCCGGTCGGCAAAATAGCGGAGCCAACGGCTCGCGATCTCAGCGGACTTCATTCCAGCCTTCCTGCCCGGCAGACGACGGTCCATCGGCGCATGATGCGGATGCCAGGGAGGGCAGCCGTGCGCCGATGGCC
>NZ_CAAAFT010000407.1:18399-26656 GCF_900634765.1 Candidatus Protofrankia californiensis
ACGGTCCATCGGCGCATGATGCGGATGCCAGGGAGGGCAGCCGTGCGCCGATGGCCCATCGTAGCCAGCCGACCGGACAGGACACGATCGTCGGTCCGCCCGCGCCCGCCGAGATCGGCTGCGGAAGAAGGCCGAAGGCAGCGCAATCATGCTTCTTTCACGCTGCCGGGGCCCCCAAGTCCCCAGGTCACTATGAGAGCCACCTGGCACATCCGCGTGCAGGAAGCCCCACTCGGTCAGAGCTCCTCGGGTGTCGCTCCCGACCTGCGGCGACGAGCCGCGACCCGCAGGATCACACCACCGCCTACGAGAGCCACGGCGATCGCAGCCATCGCGCCGGTCTCGGCGCCGGTGAAGGGCAGCCCACCGGCCTCGGGATACTCCTGGTCAGCCTTTTGGGGACCCTCCTGGTCAACGCCCCCGGGATCATTCCCGCCACCGGGCTGCACACCGGTCACAGGCTGCCCCACGAGGGAGCCGCCGCCACCGCCAGTACCACCGCCGCCACCACCGCCGGTGTCGCCACCGCCACCGCCGACGCCGCCTCCGCCGGTGTCGCCACCGCCACCGCCGACGCCGCCTCCGCCGGTGTCGCCGTCACCACCGGCACCGTTGATACCGCTTATACCGAAGCCGACGCCGATACCGCCGCCGGCACCGCCTTCGCCGGTAGCACCAGCGCTGGCACCACCGTCGCCGCTCCAACCGCCGACGGCTATGCCGACACCTGTGCCGCTGCGGTCACCATCAGTGGACGGATCGGTCACGGTCACGGTCGCGGCCACCGTGCGCTGCGCCACCTTGTCGGACACGGCTGCGGCATCCTGCGCCCCTGCGGGGAGAGCCGTTCCGATCGAACCGGCGCCGGCCGCCGACCCGGGCGCTGTCACCGGCACGAGCCGCGGGCCCGAGCCGGTAAGGGCATAGATGCCGGGCGCGGTGAAAGACGGCAGCTGCAGGCTGAAGTTCCCCTGGTCGTCAGCTGTGACCGTACCGGCCGTGTTGCCGTTCACCCGTACGGTGACGATGCCACCCGGCGCGAAACCGCGTCCGCCGAGGAGCACCGACTGACCAACAGGTATCGACGTCGCGCTGATCGTGGCCGTGCCGACCGGCCCGAGGCGGTCGACCGGCGGATTGGCCTGGGCGGCGACCACCGGGCCCAACGTCATGCCCAGCGCCAGCCCGCCCCCTACGAGCAACGCGACTCCGAACGTGCGAAACCTCATGGAAGCACTCCCCCTGCCCGGATTCCGGACAAGCTTGTTGACATGCGAATACGAAGAGTATATGAGATATTGCTCTCCGTGTCTACGACATTGGGTGTCCAGTCGGTTTCTTCCGCCGAGCAGCGTCACGACCACAGGTAGCGGATATTTCCGGACGGACGGGTCCGCTCATCACAGGTCCACCCACCACCGTCCGAGGCCGAGCACGGCCGGACGCCGGCAGACCATCGCGATACCGGTGTCATCGACCGCGCTTACGCCGGTGGGAACCGGCTGTCCTCGCGTTGAACGTCAACGGCGTTGTCATGTCGTTCGCCCGTCCGTCGGCAAGGTCCGCGGCAAACTCGGCGGTCGGATCGGTTTCGGCCGCAGCCGCGGTCGAGCTGCCGGCACGGGAACCACTGCGGCGCGCATCCGCGCGGTCGACGCCGCCATCGCGATGGACACGGCCGGGTTCGCCCTGCGAATCCTGCGAACTTATCGTGGCGTTGTCGAGCTCACCGGTGAATTCACTGTCGAATTCGCCGTCGTACGGTTGATGCTGGGCCGCGATCGTGACACCGCCGCCAGCGGAACCGGTAATCCCGCCGGCGGAGCCGGAGGCGCGCGACCCGGCCGTGAGTTCGACCTGCGAACGGTCGGACCGGGCCGTGGCCGGGGTGAGCACCGAATGGTCCGCAAAGGCCCAGGGCAGGGCCGTCCTGTCGGTCTGGGCATAGTCGTCATAGGCATGATAGCCGTAGGAGACGACGTCCGATCCCTTGATCGAAATCATGTTGAAAACCGTTCCCAGCATCCGGGCCTCGACCAGCCGCAGCGAGTCGGCTGCCTTGACCAGCTGCTCGCGCCGGGTCCGACCGGCACGGACGACCAGTACGGTGCCGTCGACCTGCGCGGCGAGCACGGCCGCGTCAGTCACCGGGAGCAGTGGTGGCGCATCGATCAGAACGAAGTCGAAACGGCTGGACAGCTCGCCGAGCAGATCGCTCATCCCCCGGGATCCGAGCAGTTCGCTGGGATTCGGTGGCAGTGGCCCGCTGGGCAGCACATGGAGCCGGCCGCTCTCGTCGCCCCAGGGCAGGAGCACGTCCTCGAGATCGGCAGTGCCGATCAGTACGGAGGTGAGACCGGCCGCCGTCTCGATCCCGAGATACTCCCCGAAGGACGGCCTGCGCAGGTCGCCCTCGACCAGCGCCACCCGGGCGCCGGTCTGCGCGAGAGTGATGGCCAGACGACAGATCGTCGTTGTCTTGCCCTCGGCAGGCATCGAGCTGGAGACCAGGATGGAACGCGGCGGCGCGTCCACGTCAACGAAGCGCAGGTTGGTCCTCAGCTGCCGGAACGCCTCGGCGCTTGCCGACTGCCCGCCCATATCCACGACCAGGGGATGCTGTGCGCTGGTCGTGTCGAAAGCGATCGTGCCCAGGGTCGCCAGCCCGGTCGCCGCTGTGATGTCGGCAGCGGTCACGACCCTGGTGTCGAGTCGATGTCGCACCACCGCCACGGCGACGCTGGCGATCAGGCCGAACAGCACGCCGAACGCGACAGCCCGCACGGGCTGCGGCGATACCGGCCTGGTCGGCATCTTCGCCTTCTCCCACACGTTCACCCGAACCAGGGGTGCCTTGTCGGGAGACGGGGTCTCGATCTGCGCGATGGCCTGGGAGAAGACCTCACCGACCGTGTCGGCGATCAACTGGGCGCGGCGGGGATCGGTGTCGGTGACCACGGCGCGCAGCAGGACGGTCTCAGGGACGGTCTGGGCCTGGATGCGACCGCGCAGGCTCTGTGGACTCTCGTTGAGGCCGAGCTTGTCGACGACGGCCGCGGCGACCCGTTCGCTGGCCACCAGATCGGCGTAGGACTTGACTCGCTGTTGGGACAGCAGGCCGCCCTGGTAGGCCGCTGCGGCGCTGTCGGTGGTGTCGGACGACGAGACGACCATGGTCGTGACGGCGGCGAAGGTCGGCGTCTGACGCCATGAGATGGCCGCCGCGAACAAGCCACCGAGCAGGACGCAAACCACAATGAGCGGCCAGCCTCGGCGTAGTGCCTTGACATACTCCCGAAGTTCCACCAGTAGACCAACCCTCCCCCGGGGATGCATCCCGGTCACCATATCAGCACTCTGCGCAACCAACATACTCGATGTACATCTGTACACTCACCATCTGTAGTTATTACTCTATGGAGTCATGCATAAGCAGAAGGTTGCTGACGGGCAAGGACCCGCGCAGTTGACATCGGGCAGCCGACCGGCGTCGGGCGGCCGGCTGTCGCGGATGGAGCTCCGGCGGCACGTCGGCCTGCAGATCGGGATCGACGCGGTCTGCCTGACGGTCGGACTCGGCGCCGCCTACCTCGGCCGCTTCAGCCTGTCCCCGTTAACCGACACCGGATTCTGGATGATCACGGTGGTTGCGGTCTGCCTGCTGTACTTCGTCGGCACGGCCCTGCACCTCTACCTGGGCCGCTACCGTTTCGGCGGCTTCGACGAGGTGCTGGCGCTGCTCTGCTCGGTCGTGCTCACGACGATCGGGACCATCGTCGTCGACGTCGCCTTCGGCCGTTCCGGACGGATGCCGGCGGGCATGCTCCCGCTGGCGGGCGCGGTCGGACTCGTCCTGATGTTCGGCGTCCGATACCTGTGGCGGCTGACCGGGGAACGCCGCCGGCGGCAGCAGCAGCGCACCGGCAGCGAACCGATCATCGTCTTCGGCGCGGGTGAGGGCGCCGACCGGGTACTGGCATCGATGCTGCGCACCCCGGACAGCCCCTATGCGCCCGTGGCCCTGCTCGACGACGATCCACACACCTGGAACCTGGCCCTGGGCGGCGTGCGGGTACGCGGTGGTCGCGAGGCCATCGCCACGGTCGCCCGCCAGACCGGCGCGCGCACCCTGCTGGTGGCGATCCCCAGCGCCGACGCCGCACTGCTGCGGGAGATCACCACCGTCGCCGAGAACGCCGGCCTCGTCGTCAAGGTGCTCCCCCGCGTCGTGGACCTCATCGACGGGCGGGTCGACGTCCGTGACATCCGTGACCTCGACCTCACCGACCTGCTGGGACGCTGCCAGATCCAGACCGACGTCGGGTCGGTGGCCGGCTACGTCACCGGCCGGCGGGTGCTGGTCACCGGGGCCGGCGGCTCGATCGGTTCGGAGCTGTGCCGGCAGCTGTACCGCTACCACCCCCAAGAACTGATCATGCTGGACCGGGACGAGTCCGCGTTGCGGGCCGTCCAGATATCCATCCACGGTCAGGCGATCGCCGACGACGAAACGGTGGTGCTGTGCGACATCCGGGATGTCGAGGGCGTCAACGCCGTGTTCACCCGGTACCGGCCGCAGGTGGTCTTCCATGCTGCCGCGCTGAAACATCTGCCCCTGCTGGAACGCTTCCCCGGCGAGTCGGTCAAGACCAACGTGTGGGGGACGATGACCGTCCTGGACGCCGCCGTGTCGGTGGGCGTCGAACGGTTCGTCAACATCTCCACGGACAAGGCTGCGAACCCGACCAGCGTCCTGGGCTATTCCAAGCGGATCACCGAGCGCCTGACCGCCAGCGTGCCCGCGGACGCCCGGCGCGGGGTCTTCGTCAGCGTGCGGTTCGGCAACGTCCTGGGCAGCCAGGGCTCCGTGCTAAGGGTGTTCGCCAGCCAGCTGGCCGCGGGCGGGCCGCTGACGGTCACGCACCCGGACGTCACCCGCTACTTCATGACCGTCGAAGAGGCGGTGGAACTCGTCGTCCAGGCCGGGGCGCTCGGCGGGAACGGGGACGTTCTCGTCCTCGACATGGGCCAACCGGTGCGGATCGCCGACGTTGCCAGACGGCTCGCGACCCGCGGCCCGCGGCCCGTCGAGGTGGTCTACACCGGGCTCAGCCCCGGGGAGAAACTGCACGAGGATCTCTTCGACGACGACGAGCGCGACATCCGCCGCCATCATCCCCTGATCTCCTACGTGTCCGCGCCGGCGATCGATCGGCAGCACGTCCTCGCCCTCGCTCCCTGGGGAGATCCCGAGACGACCCGGGCAGCGCTGCGTCGGCTCGCCCAGCCGCACACAGCCCGGCCGCACCCGGCAGCCCGGATAGGAGCGGCAGAAGCACCGAGCGTGGTCGGCAACGACCGCTGACCAGCACCTGCCGGCGGGCACCAGCCGCGTCCACCCGGACGGGTCCGGACGGGTCCCGGCCGGCCGCGGCGGGGCGGATGAGGCATTCACCACTCCGGGGGACGCCTCCAGTGGCTATGGTCAGCGGGTGGATCGCTGGTTCAACCTCGTCGGCGCCGACAATGTCCGGGATCTCGGCGGGCTCCCGACCACGAACGGACGGCTGACCCGGTCGGGACGGCTGCTGCGCAGCGACACCGTCCAGGAGCTGACCAAGGACGATGTCGTTGCGTTACGTAACGACTATGGCCTGCGCACAGTCATCGATCTTCGCGCCAGGGCGGAAATCGCCCGGGAGGGCCGCGGCCTGCTGGCGAACGAGGACATCGTCTACCACAACCTGTCGTTCATCCCCGGCGAGTTCGTGATGGCCGACGACCCGCGATACCCCCTCATCGTCGCCGACCGCGCCTCGCAGGACCGGGTCGAGCACTACCTCGACTACCTGCGCAAGGCGCCCGACGCGGTCGCCGGCGCCCTGCGGCTGCTCGCGGACCCCGGCTGCCTGCCGGCGCTGTTCCACTGTGCCGCGGGCAAGGACCGCACGGGCGTGCTGGCCGCTGTCGTACTCGACATCGCCGGAGTCGAACGGGATGCGGTCATCGCCGACTACGTCGCGAGCAACGAGCGGATCGACCGGGTGGATCTCCGGCTGGCCAGGCGGCCCACCTACGACCGGGCCCGAAGTATGGCCAGGACGGACGGCATGAGCTGCCGGCCGGAAGTCATCAGCCGCTTCCTCACCGCGATCGACGACACGTGGGGCGGCGCGGCCGGATGGGCCCGCCACGCCGGCGTGTCCGACGTCGCACTTCGGTCGCTGCGCGCCAACCTGATCGACTGAGCCGGGTACCGGATATCCCGTGCGAACCGCTGACACCAGCCGATGTGACCGGGTCCATACGGTTGCCCACGCTACCCAGCACAATGGGGTGGTGGACGCGACACCGCCTCGTCGACACGCCCGACCCGCCCGGCCCGGGCGCACACGCGGGGCGTCCCGGCAGCATCCGTCACAGGGCGTCACGCCGATAATGATCTTGTTCGTGGCCACGGCCTTCCTGACCACGACCCTCACCGGCTGCGGGGACGGCATTTCCCGGTCGGCGTCGAAAGTCCCGCCCAACCTGATCCCCCTCTTCCAGAATGCCGCCACGGTCTACGGCGTCCTCAGCGCGGCCCAGCTCGCGGCCCAGGCACGGGTGGAGAGCAAGTTCAACCGTGATGCGGTGTCCCGTGCGGGTGCCCGCGGCATGATGCAGTTCCTGCCCGACACCTGGAAACAGTTCGGTGTCGACGGCAATGCCGACGGCTCGGTCAACCCGCTGGACCCGGCGGACGCCATCCTGTCCGCCGCGCGCTATGACGCTCATCTGGCCCAACTCGTCCAGAAACTGCCCGGCGACCGCGTCTCGCTGATCCTTGCCGCCTATAATGCAGGGCCCGCGGCCGTCCGCGATGCCGGCGGAGTTCCCGACTTCGCCGAGACGCGGGCATATGTCGCAAACGTCCACAACTGGACCAGCCGATTCAACAACCAGCTCTAGACACGCGACGGCAGCTCCTTTCGCGTTGTCCGGAGCCCCGAGAAACCCGATGGAGAAGAAGAAATGACCGACAATGGTGGACGGCGGCCGAGCGTCGGCCCGGCGGCCGAGCGTCGGCCGCCGCGCGACGCGGCCGGGGTTCGGCCGCTACACAACCGGTGACACGGCCGCTGTCGGGCGTCGACGCCGGCGTCACCTCGAGCCCGGCGGCCGGCTCCCCGGCCGAGCGACACCTGGGTCCGGCGACAAGCCCCGCGGTGGGTCCGGCGGTGAGTCCGGCCGCTGTCGACCCGGCGACCGAGGAGGCCATCCGGCGGATCGAACGATCCAGCGGAATGCTCGCCAGCCGCGCGGTGACACGCATGCACGACGTCCTGCCCTGGTTCGCGCCCATGTCGGCCCGCCATCGGGCCGACATCCAGCTGGTGGTGCAGGCCGGGATCTCCTCGTTCGTGGAGTGGTGCCGGCGTCCCCAGCACGCCCGGGAACTGTCCGGGGACGTGTTCAGGGTCGCCCCCCGCGATCTCGTCCGGGCCGTCACCTTCCGCCGTCTGGTCGAACTGGTCCGGGTGGCGGTCGAGGCGATCGAGGCCGAGGTACCCGCCCTGGCCGGTCCCGACCACGAACAACGGCTCCTCGCCGACGTGCTGCGCTATTCCCGCGACATCGCCTTCGCCGGGGCGGTCGTCTACGCCCGCGCCGCCGAGGAGCGGGGCGCATGGGACGCCCGCCTTGAGGCGCTCGTGGTGGACCACGTCGTACGCGGCGAGGTCGAGCGGGCGCTGCCGTCACGGGCGGCGGCGCTGGGATGGCGCAACCCGCCCGCCGTCGCGGTGATCGTCGGAGACACTCCGGACCACTCCCCCGAAGTGGTCGTCGACCAGGTCCACCGCCTCGGGCGCGGGGCCGGTCTGGAAGTGCTCACCGGCGTCCACCACGAACGGCTGGTCGTCATCGTCGGTGGGGACTTCGCGACCGAGCCGGCGTCGCGGTCGACCCGGCCCGGCGTCGCCGGGTCCGGGCGCGCCCTGCTCGACGCCGTCGAAGCCCTGTTGCCGGCCTGCGGGCCCGGGCCGGTCGTCATCGGCCCGGTCGCCTCCGACCTGGCCGCGGCCGCGGCCTCGGCACACGCGGCGCTGGCGGCCGCCGACGTCGTCGCGGCGTGGCCAACTGCTCCGCGTCCGGTGACCGCGCAGGCGCTCCTGCCGGAACGGGCGCTTGCCGGTGACATCGGGGCACGCCGCGCCCTGATCGAGGACGTGTACACGCCCCTGCGGGAGGCGGGGACACCGCTGCTGGCGACGGT
>NZ_CAAAFT010000407.1:26710-29119 GCF_900634765.1 Candidatus Protofrankia californiensis
CCCCTGCGGGAGGCGGGGACACCGCTGCTGGCGACGGTGGGCGCCTACCTCGACTTCGGCGCCTCGCTGGAGGCCACGGCCCGGGCCCTGTACCTGCATCCCAACACGGTCCGTTACCGACTTCGCAAGGCTGCCGACGCCTGCGGGCTCGATCCGACCGACCATCGTGAACGGTTCACCCTGCACGTGGCGCTCATCCTGGGCCGGCTTGCCACGGTGTGATCGCCCGCGCGACCATTTGACTGATCGCTTTTATGATCGTCGACTGATCGCTTTTATGATCGATCACGACCACCATCGATCACGACCACCGCGGGTTCACCCGCTCCGGCCGGGCGGGACGTGTTGCCGCTACTTGTCGCCCCTGTCACTGGATTCCCCTCCGGCATGGTGATGGGCAATAAAGATGCGGGACGACCGAATCACTTTGTAGAGATCCCACAATGAGCCGACGACACAACGGTGAGTACTCGCCAGCGACAGCCAGCGGCTCGGAAGGGTTAGGTAGTCCGGTGCTCGCTATCCTCGCGCCAGGTCAAGGTGCCCAGACTCCAGGTCAACTGCAACCCTGGCTTGAGATCGGCGGTGTCGAGCCACGGTTGCGATGGTGGTCGGCGGCAGTCGGAATCGACCTTGTGGACGTCGGCTGCAACGGCTCCGCGGAGACGATCCGCGACACCGCCGTCGCCCAACCGCTGATCGTCGCGACCGGTCTTGTCGCCGCGGAACAGCTTCCCGTCCCCCGGACGGGAAATGTTCTCGTCGCCGGTCACAGTGTGGGTGAAATCA
Source organism: Candidatus Protofrankia californiensis (assembly GCF_900634765.1). Taxonomy (NCBI): domain Bacteria; kingdom Bacillati; phylum Actinomycetota; class Actinomycetes; order Frankiales; family Frankiaceae; genus Protofrankia; species Candidatus Protofrankia californiensis. The sequence continues at coordinate 27,500 of NZ_CAAAFT010000407.1, forward strand.
CCGCTTCCGTACTGGCCGGTACCCTCGACGCCGAAAGCGCACTGGTGTTCGTCGCATTGCGCGGACGCGCAATGGCCGAAGCCGCGGGGCGTACCCCCACCGGTATGACCGCGGTTCTCGGTGGCGAGCCGGACGACGTCACCGAACATCTCCGGCGGCTGGACCTGACCGCCGCGAACCGCAACGGCGCCGGGCAGATCGTCGCGGCCGGTTCCCTCGAGTCACTGGCCCGTCTCGCCGAGGACCCGCCGCCCCGTACCCGACTGCGCTCACTGTCCGTGGCGGGCGCCTTCCACACCCACTTCATGCAGCCCGCGCGCGAGCAGCTCGCCGGGATCGCCCCGGGACTGCGCCCGCGGACGCCCGCCGTGGCACAGCTGTCCAACGCGGATGGTACTGTCGTCCGCAGCGGCCCCGACCTGGTCCAACGCCTCGTCGACCAGGTCGCCACACCGGTCCGGTGGGACCTGTGCCTGGCACGGATGCGCGATCTCGGGGTAACCGCCGTTCTGGAGCTACCACCCGCCGGAACGCTGGCAGGCATAGCCAAAAGGGAGCTCACCGGCGTGCAGATCCTCGCTCTGAAGACACCGGATGACCTGCCCACGGCCCGTGAACTGATCGCCCGCCACACGGACACGCCGACTGACGGCGGCCAGGAGGGCACCACCGACGCCCAGGCGGCGTCCACCGGTACCGGGCTGGTCGGAGTGACGCGGTGAGCGGCTCCCGGCTGATGGGGATCGGAACCTACCGCCCCGCACGTCTGGTGACCAACGACGACCTGGCCAAGCGCGTCGCGACATCCGACGAATGGGTCCGGTCGCGGACCGGCATCGCCACCCGCCGCATCGCCGACGCCGACGAAACCATCGTCGCGATGGGATCCATGGCCGCGGAAAAGGCACTTGCCGCGGCCGGTATCGACCCCACCGACCTCGACATGGTGCTGCTCGCGACCTGTACGAACCCGTCCCAGATCCCGGGTTCCGGGCCGCAGATCGCACACCGTCTGGGCGCCGTGCACGCGGGCGCGCTCGACATCAACGCCGGCTGCGCCGGTTTCTCGTACGCCCTGTCGGTGGCATCGGACATGGTCCGGGTGGGAAGCGCCCGGCACGTCCTGGTGGTGGCCGCCGAGCGGCTTTCAGACTATACCGACTGGGACGACCGCACCACCTGCATACTGCTTGCCGACGGAGCCGGCGCCGCGGTGGTCGGGCCCGCCCCGAACCAGGAGATCGGACCGGCGGTCTGGGGACACGACGGTGGAAAGGCCGGCGCCATCCGGGTTCCCGGATATGGTGACAACCTGTTCCGCATGGAAGGCCAGACCGTGTTCCGTTGGGCCATCACCCTGACACCGACGGTCCGGCGCGCATGCGAACTCGCCGGTGTCGAGCCCGCCGAACTCGCCGCTGTCGTCCCGCACCAGGCCAATCTCCGGATAATCGACGTATTGGTGTCCGGCATCGGTGCCACAAACGCTGTAGTCGCCCGGGACGTGGTTGACTCCGGCAACACCTCGGCAGCCAGCATCCCGCTGGCATTCAGCCGGATTCTCGACGGCGGCCAACTGCGACCGGGCGACCCCGTCCTGCTGTTCGGTTTCGGCGCCGG
>NZ_CAAAFT010000408.1:0-1823 GCF_900634765.1 Candidatus Protofrankia californiensis
TTTGCTTTCACCCCTGAAAACAGTAAATCCTCCGCCGGTCCTCGAGCCCGACATTCGAAATATCAGCGACTTCATTTCCAGCCAGATATTCACGGCGAACACCCGGCACTGACTGTCAGGCCCGGTCGGTGCCCGGCCAGCGTCCGGGTGTTCTCGTGTTCCACAACCAGCGGATCATCCGGCCCGACCGCTGCATGACGACGCAATCACGGGGAATTACCGGCAATTATGACGGGAAACCCGTGAGGACCCATCCGATCACAAACAGGAATAATGATCCGGTGGGCCCACCGATCGCAACGCGACCCGCGGGCAGTCGCCTGCTTTCGTCATCGGCCCCAGGGATCCCAAGGAGATAAACGGTGAGTCTCTCCACGCTCGAACGCACTGACCCGCGTGCTCCGTCGGCCCGGCTGGCCCAGTTCTTCGATCCTGGCACCTTCGAGTCCTTCGCCGCGGCGGACACCTCCGGTGTGATGGCGGGAGCGGGCACCGTCGAAGGCAACCCGGTGGTTGCCTTCGCCACCGACGCGGCCATCCAGGGCGGGGCGATGGGCCACGAGGGCTGCACCCGGATCGTCCACGCCATCGAGGCGGCGGTACGCCTTGGCCAGCCGGTGGTCGGAATCTGGCATTCCGGGGGGGCCCGGCTCCGGGAGGGTGTGGCCTCTCTCGACGGGGTCGGACGGGTGTTCGCGGCCACGGTCCGGGCATCCGGAAGGATTCCCCAGCTCTCCCTCGTGCTGGGCGCCGCCGCGGGTGGCGCCGCCTACGGCCCCGCGCTGACCGACATCATCGTGATGGGTCCGGACGCCAAGGTCTTCGTGACCGGTCCCGACGTCGTGCGGACGGTGACCGGCGAGGACTGCACCGCCGACAGCCTGGGCGGACCCGACGTGCACGCGCGCCGCAGCGGCGTCGTCGCCGTCACCTGTGACTCCGACGAAGCCGCCGTCGCCCGGACCCGCCGCCTGTGCGTACTGCTGGGCGACCAGGGCGACATCGGAGCAGTCCAGGCACGCGACCTCGGTGACCTGCTACCGGAGTCGCCACGCCGCGCCTACGACGTACGCCCGCTGGTGGCAGGCGTGCTCGACGACGACGTGGTCGAGCTCCACCCCAAGTGGGCACCGAACATCGTCACCGCTCTGGGTCGCCTCGGCGGGCGGACGGTGGGCGTGGTCGCCAACAACCCGCTGCGCCGCGGCGGCTGCCTGGATGCCACGTCCGCGGAGAAGGCATCACGCTTCGTCCGGATGTGCGACTCGTTCGGCGTGCCGCTGGTCGTCCTGGTCGACGTTCCCGGCTACCTTCCCGGTGTCGGCCAGGAATGGGAAGGCGTGGTCAGGCGCGGCGCGAAGCTGCTGTACGCGTTCGCCGAATGCACCGTGCCCCGCGTCACCGTCGTCACCCGCAAGGCCTACGGTGGCGCATACGTCGCCATGAACTCGCGCAGCCTGGGCGCGACGGCCGTGTTCGCCTGGCCGACCGCGGAGGTTGCGGTCATGGGAGCCGAAGCCGCCGTCGGGATCCTCCACCGGCGCGAGCTGGCCGAGGTCCCGACGCAGCGCCGTTCGGCCGTAGTTGCCGATCTTGCCGCCGAACACGTGCGCATGGTCGGTGGGATCGACCGCGCGGTGGAACTGGGCGTGGTGGACGCCGTGGTCACACCGGCAGCCACCAGGGCCGCGATCGCCGACGCCCTGGCCGGCGCCGCGGCGGGCGAGGCGAACCACGGCAACATCCCCCTGTAATGATCAGAAGACCTGGATAGTCACTCCGGCGCCCGTTGTTCCGGCCCCCCCGCCGGAACAACGGGCGGA
>NZ_CAAAFT010000408.1:1848-13485 GCF_900634765.1 Candidatus Protofrankia californiensis
CCGGCGCCCGTTGTTCCGGCCCCCCCGCCGGAACAACGGGCGGAGCTTCCAGCGCCTCCCGTACGACGTCCGTGACCTGTTCGGTCTCCAGCAGGAACGCGTCATGCCCGTACAGCGATCGGATCACCGCGAGGCCGCCGGCCAGGGCAGGCACCCGTACCGCATCGGCTATCTCGCGCTGGAGGTAGAGCGGGTAGAGCCGGTCGGAGTCGACACCGGCCACCGCCATCGGAACCGGGCAGGCCGACAACGCCGCGGCCACCCCACCCCTGCCGCGGCCGACGTTCTGGGTCATCATCGCCTGAGTCAGGGTCACGTAGGTGCCCGCGTCGAACCGGCGGACGAGCTTGTCCGCATGGTGCTCGACGTAGGACTGGGCCGCGAAACGGCCGTCGAGCTGCAACCGGTTACCGAAACGGCCGGCAAGCTCCCGCTCACTGCGGTAGCTGACCTGCGCCATCCTGCGGGCAAGACCCATCCCGGCATGGGGGCCGGCACCCGCAGGCCGGTGATGATAGTCCCCGCCGCACCAGCCGGGATCGGAGATGATTGCCGCGATCTGGGTGGAGTACAGGGCGATCTGTTCGGCGGTCGCGGCCGCCCCGCATGCGACGACCACCGCCCGGGCGACGCGGTCGGGATACCGCAGCGCCCATTCCAGGGCGCGCATCCCACCCATCGACCCGCCGATCACACCGGCAAAGCGCCAGATCCCGAGCTGGTCGGCCAGCAGTGCCTCCACCAGCACCTGGTCACCGATGGTGATCTCCGGCCACCGGCTCCCCCAGGGCCGGCCGTCCGCGGCGGTCGAGGACGGGCCGGTCGTTCCCTGGCATCCGCCCAGGACGTTCGGACACACGACGAAATAGCGTTCGGTGTCGATCGGCCGACCCGGGCCGATCATCGCGTCCCACCATCCGCGGCCGGAATGCCCCGGCCCGGCCGGACCAGCGGCGTGGCTGTCACCGGTCAGCGCGTGCAGCACCAGCAAGGCGTTGGAGGCCGCCGGGTCGAGCCGCCCCCACGTCTCGTAGGCAACCGTGACAGTGGGTAGCGACGCTCCGTTCTCCAGCACGACCGGACCGGGAAGGCCGACGAACCGACGCCGCCCGACCGGGTCGAGCCCGCCCCGCCCCGCACCGGCGAAGGGCGGCAGAAGATCATCTGCCGCTCCGTCCGGGTAGCTGTCATCCCTTGGCGGCACGGAAGCCGGCGTCGAGGTCTGCGAGGATGTCGTCGATGCCCTCGATCCCGATGGACAGTCGGACCAGGTCGGAAGTCACCCCGGTGGTCGCCTGTTCGGACTCGGTGAGCTGCGAGTGTGTCGTGGTGGCCGGATGGATGATCAGCGAACGTACGTCACCGACGTTCGCCAGATGGCTGAACAGCTCCACGCCCTCGACGAACCTCCGACCCGCCTCAAGGCCGCCGACGATCCCGAACGACAGGATCGCGCCGGCGCCGTTCGGCAGCACCTGCCGGGCCCGGTCATGCCATTTCGACGATTGCAGCCCCGGATAGTTGACCCAGCTCACCTCGTCACGCGCTTGTAGCCACTCGGCCACCCGCTGGGCGTTGGAGGTATGCCGCTCGATCCGCAGGGACAGCGTCTCCAGGCCCTGGAGCAGGAGGAACGCGTTGAAGGGCGAGAGCGCCGCGCCGATGTCGCGCAGCAGCTGGACGCGGGCCTTGGCGATGTAGGAACCGTGACCGAGGGCATCCCAGTAGACCAGTCCGTGATAGCTCGGGTCGGGCGTGGTGAAGTTCGCGAACCGGCCCGACGCGCCGAAGTCGAAACGCCCACCGTCGACGATCACACCGCCGATCGTGGTGCCGTGGCCGCCGATGAACTTCGTCGCCGAGTGCACGACGATGTCGGCGCCGTGCTCGATCGGCCGGTAGAGGTAGGGCGTGGCCAGGGTGTTGTCGACGATGAGCGGGATACCGGCGGCGTGTGCGACCTCGGCGATCCCGGCGGTGTCGAGAACGTCCCCTTTGGGATTACCGATCGTCTCGCCGTAGAACGCCCTGGTGTTCGGGGCGATCGCGGCACGCCAGGCGTCCAGATCGTCCGGGTCCTCGATGAAGCTGACCTGGATGCCCAGCTTGGGCAGCGTGTAGTGGAACAGGTTGTAGGTGCCGCCATACAGGCTCGCCGAGGTCACTATGTGATCGCCGGCCTCGGCCAGGTTCAGGATCGCCAGGGTCTCGGCCGCCTGACCGGAGGACACCGCGAGCGCTCCCACGCCCCCTTCGAGCGCACTGATCCGCTGTTCGAAGACGTCCTGCGTGGGGTTCATGATCCGGGTATAGATGTTGCCGGGCTCACCGAGGGCGAACAGCGCGGCGGCGTGATCGGTGTCCCGGAAGACATAGCTCGTCGTCTGGTAGATCGGGACCGCACGCGCCCCGGTCGTCGGGTCCGGCTGGGCACCGGCGTGGATCTGGCGGGTCTCGAACGACCAGCTTTCTGCTGACATGGAACTTGATCCTCCCCGGAGATGGACGGCTGCGCCGGACAGGCCGCGTTAGCACTCACACCGGGACGGACGCGACCGCCGGGTCACGGCCGCATGGACTTCGAACATCACCAACGGCCGTCAGACGGGACAACAGCCCTCGTCCACGAACAGACACGCCGGGCACCCCTGCATGTCGCACGACATGTTCGGCCAGGAGTGCACGATTTCGCAATCTAGCACCCGAAAGCAGACCTCGTCCCCGGGAATCCGCCCACCAGCCGGCCTTCCCTGGTTGGATTCCCGCTCGCTCCTACAGCTCGGCCGAGGCCGTGGAAACCGGTGGAGTCTCGGCAGCCGGTGCGGCTGCCGCCTTGCTACTGAGATCCGGAAGCCGCAGCTGCTCGATGCGCTGGCCGCGATGCGCCTGGACGGCACTGGAGTGGTACTCCTCGGCGAGAGCGAGGAAATCCGGCTCGTGGTAACGACGGCCGTCCAGCGTGGGGCCGACCGTGCCTTCCATGATTGCTTCCACGTCCTCACCGGTGATCGTCTTTTTTGTCTCCAGCGCGTGGGTGACCGCAAAGATCTCCCTGCGGTTGTCCGTCAGGATCGCTTCGGTGCGCACGTAGAGCTCCTGGAGCTTGGCCTCCACCTCCTCGACGAACGTGCCGCCGAGGTAGCCCGGGCTGCTGCCCGAGTAAGCCGGGTTGCTGCCCAGGCCCGAGGCCAGCGCGGGACGCGACGTGAGCATGGTGCCCATGGCGTGCCGCCCGATGCTGCGGGCGACCAGCTCCGTGGCGGCGTGCAGGTCCCCACCGACGCCCTGGGTGTGGTCACCCTCGAAGAACATCCGCTCGCCCACGATGGACGCGAGGAAGGTCATCACGTCGATCTCGACCTCGGAGCGCCAGTCGACGAACCTGTCCTCCAGCGGCACCGGAGCCACGAAGCCGCCGGTGTCCCCCCGGCGCTCGATGGTCGCCATGTCGATCACCATGTGCTTCTGCAGCCGGTACATGACCACCGCGTGGCAGGCCTCGTGCAGGGCGATGCTGTGGCGTTCCCGCTCGACGTACTCGTGGTCGTCGGGCAGGCCATGTTCTTTGATCGCTTTGGCCTTCAGCAGGTCCTGCCAGGTGACGACCTCCCGGTCCGCCTTGATCGCCTGGATGAGCGCCTCGTTGACCATGTCCTTGATGCTCGCGCCCGTGGCGTACGGGCTCATCACCGCAAGCCGCTCCACCTGCTCGGACGCCACATCGTGGCGGACCTTGCTCAGGTAGCCCTGGAAGGTCCGTATCCGGCCCTCCTTGCTGGGGTACCCGACCTTGTAGATGCGGTCGATGCGGCCGGGCCGCAGCAGTGCCTCGTCCAGGGACTGCGGCATGTTGGTCGCCATCATGATCATGATGCGGTACTTCGGCGGTAGCTTCGGTCGCATGCCCAGGGCACGCCGGACGATCCGGTTGAGGAAACCGCGTGGCTTCTTCAGACCCGATATCTCGGTCAGCAGCGCCTGCAGCGTCCCGTCGAAACTCGCCTGACCACCGCCGCCACCGGGAACCACGAACTGGGCTTCGGCGAACTGCCGGCGCGTGGAGTGGCTGGCGTAGGCCATCCCGTTGCACGAGTGTGCCGGGTCGACCGGCCCGAAGAGGTGGCCGCCGGCACGACTCGACGGGGCCGCCCGCCCGAAATCACCACCGGCGAGCTGACCGCGGTTACCCAAAGTGTCGGCCTCGTCGAAGAACACGATCACACCGCCGTAGCGGAGAGCCAGCTTGCGCAGCTTGCGGAACAGGCTCTTCACCTTCATCACGCCGACACCGAAGAACATCGCCCGGAACGCACCTGGGTCGACGAAGACGTAGGGCTTGCCCGTCTCGCCGGCGACCGCCTCCGCGATCAGGGTCTTGCCGGTGCCGGGCGGACCCCACAGCAGGATGCCTCCGGGCACGTAGCCGCCACGGCTTTCGATCTCCTCGGGCTTCTCCAGATGGAAGACCGCCTCCTTGACCCGGGACAGGACGTGGTCCTGGCCCCAGACGTCGATGAACCGGGTCTTGATGTCCTCGGGGAAGTAGACGTCCACGCCGCCGCGGGAGAGAAACCAGAAGATCACTACGAACTGGCCGACCGCGAGCAGCATGAGCAGGAGGATCTGGAGCACGAACGGGACCGCGTCCCAGATGTCGCCGGGGATGGCCACGACAGCGTTGAAGACGGAGTCGTCGCGGATCCGGGCGTAGACGAAGGCGAAGATCGCGAGAGTCGCCACCCATTTCAGGGTTCGGCTCATGCGGTAGCGGTTCCAGTCGTTGAGCCGGAGCAGGCGACGCTCGAAGCGGCCGAAGACCCGGTCGGTCCAGAAGACGTAGTAGGCCGAGGACCGCTCGCCGACGAACATGTGCACCTGGTGGATGACTTCGACCGCGATCAGCGCGAGCAGCCACCAGCTCGTCGACGCCTGTTCGCGCACGGCGTCGGACCAGCCCATGATCGGGTTGTCCGACATGGCCGCGGCCACCACGAACCCGAACAGCGCCGCGAACAGGATGAGGAACTTCACCCTGTCCCACAGGACCAGCGGCCTGCGCACCGGCCTGGACGACTGCGACGGCGGAGGATCGACGGGGCCGATCGTGAACGGTTGCACGGGCGGCTGCGCGGACGAGGTCTGATTCATGATCTTCAATCTCAGGTGATCGGCTTGATCGTGAACGATGTCTGAACCTGGTGGATCTGCGCACCATGCTGGTCGTAACACCAGGAGGAGCAGGCGAACACGAGCTGGTAGAGCATCGTCTGATCCTGGTCGAAAAGACTGGTCTGGTCGATGGTGACCAGGCCTGTGTCCACCCGAAGCTGGTAGACCAAGTGGACGCCGTGGACGCCGCCTTCCTTGTGGACGCTCTCGTCGGTCAGCAGCAGGAAGTGCGGCGACAGCCGGGCTCCCTCGGGATCCTGCCGGACCTGCTCGGCCTGCTCCTGCTCGGCGTCGTCGATGGAGACGAGCAGGTTGCGCAGGTCGTTGGTGGACAACGTGGCCGCCTCCTCCGGCAGGAGCTGGCGGACCTGCACGAATCCCTTCGGTTCGGGTGCGTCCGGGAGCAGGAGGTTCTTCTCGTCGAACTTCGCCGCCGCGTCGATCCCCACCACCCACTCACGGGAGGCCAACAGCCGGGCAGCCTCGGGACTGACGTTGCGGGCGTCTATCCCGACGAAGGCGGGCCCGAGCATGGGGTGCTGCTGCCAGGCACTCGGGATCTTGAGAAACGTCCCGGCATCCTTGTTCGTTACATATTCGTAACGAGCGGAGCCGCACCCGACAAGAAGAACGACGGCCGCCAGGAGCGCGGGCACAGCAGACATGACGCGTCCCCGCAGCGTACGACTTCCCCTGCCCACGGCCGACCTCCAGAATGTAGTGAGGCTGAGCCTATGGTGCAGCACAGCGCCCCGGCATGGCACCTTGTCCGAGAAAGCAGTGCATACGCAATAGCGCCGACACCGGCTACGGTATCGAATCCGATAGATGATCCGACGAGGCCGGACGAACGTGATTCACGCCTTCGGCGCGTCCGCCGACAACCCGATCGGACGTGTTTTAGTGAGGCAACATGCTTGATGGTCGTTTTGTACTTGTACGGACCGCCGCCATCGACGATCGATATTACACAAGGTAGTATGATGAACGCCTATCGTAGTAATAGTCGACAAGGACACGCCCGACAGTCCGAACCAGTCACAGCTCGGCGACCCGCCAGACTTGGACCTTGACCCCTCCTTGGCCCCTTGGCCCCTCCTCGAACCTCAGTGACCCCAGACCCGGCCTCCCAACCCGCTAGGCCGCAAGATCCGCGGGCGGCACCGGGTAGCCGAGGTAGAAACCCTGCCCCTCGTCACAACCGAGGTCACGCAGCAAGCTACAGACTTCGCTCGACTCGATGCCCTCGGCAACCACTCGAAGATCGAGATTGTGGGCAAGATCGATGATCGACCGGACGATCGAGAAGTCCTTTGTGCGATGCGCCACATTGACCACGAACGATTTGTCGATCTTGAGATCGTGGACGGGGAGGTCCCGCAGGTAGGCCAGGGACGAATATCCCGTCCCGAAGTCGTCCACGGAGATCCGGATTCCCTCGCCGCGTAACTCGGTGATGACGTTCATCGCGTTGCGCGTGTTCAGCATGACCGCACTCTCGGTGAGCTCGAGTTCGAGAGCCTGGGGCGGCATGCCGGTCCGGTCCAGCTCCGCCCGCACGGTCGAGATCAGTTCCGCGTCGTGCAGCATCCGGGCCGAGACGTTCACCGCGACCGGCAGCAGCCTTCCCGCGTCCCACCATGATCGCGCCTGGTCGAGGGCGAGCATGAGCACCCGGCGGGTCAGCGGCTTGACCAGGTTGCTCTGCTCGGCAAAGGGGACGAAGCGGCCCGGCTCGACCAGCCCGTGGGCGGGGTGCTGCCAGCGGACCAACGCCTCGACCGCCGTGGTCCGGCCGGTACGCAGGTCCACCTTGGGTTGATAGTGCAGGACGAGCTGACCGCCCGCGATCGCCGAACGCAGCCCACCGAGCAGCTCGAGACGCTCCCGACGGTTCTGGTCGGTCTCAGGGGCGTAGACGGCGACGCCGAGCGACAGCTGCTTCGCCCGGTACATGGCCACGTCCGCGCACCGCACCAGCGTCCCGGGATCGCGCCCGTCACCGGGAGCGACCGTGATCCCGATGCTGCCGTCCACGTGCAGTGGCAGGGAGCCGACGTCGATGCGCTCGGCCAGCACCGCCCGGACGGAGTTCGCGACCGCCAGCGCGTCGGCGACACCCCCTGGCGTCGACGGAAGCAGGATCGCGAACTCGTCCCCGCCGAGGCGGGCGATCGTGTCGGTATGCCGCGTGGCACGTCCCAGCCGCGCCGCGACCTCGCGCAGCACGTCGTCGCCCACGCTGTGACCCAACGTATCGTTGATCTCCTTGAACCGGTCGAGATCCATGAGCAGCAAAGCGAGCTGGCCGTCTTCGGCCTGGACCTCCCGCAGCGCCCGGGAGATCCTGTCATGCAGGAGAACCCGGTTGGCCAGGCCGGTCAGCGGGTCGTGCAGGGCCTGGTGCCGAACCTCCCGCTCGGCGCTGTGGCGTTCGATCGCCGCCGCCAGGACGTTGGCGACCGACTGGACGAAATCCGCCTCGTCCGCGGCGAACTCCCGTGGATGCGTCGTGTACGCCACCAACACCCCGAAGCTTCGACCGGGCGCTCCGATGCGGGCGGCGACACCGCCGGCCGCATCGGTCCCGCCGGAGGCCGTGGACGCACCCCGCAACAGCACGCCCAAGGGCGTCGCGCTACGGTTGACGACCACCGGGCTGTCCGCGGCCAGGGCCGCAGCGATGATCGAATCATCCTGCGCGGCGGGTTCCAGCACCTCGCAGTGCGGCAGGCTCAGGGTGTCGCGCACCACCTGGGTGGCCTCCCGCAGGAGGCTGGAGATCGTCGTCCCGTACAGTGCGCGCTGACCGAGCTGGGCGACAGCAGCCTGTCGCCGTTCGGCCTGTCGCAGGTCCGTCACGTCCTGCAGCACCATGGCCAGCAGCTCCTGGGACCCACCGAGGTTGGGGATCACCGAGACCCGCAACGCCCGCTCCCGCGCATACCCGGCGGCAGTCGCGGGACCAGCGGCAGCCGGCGGCAAAGTACCCACAGGCCGAGCGAGGAGGCTCAGATCGGCGTGTTGCGGCCGCTCGGTCCTGATCGCCGTCGCGACCAGCCCCCACTCGCCCTCCAGCGCAACCCCCTCACCGTGCGGCCTGAGCAGTCCGGCCAGCCGCTCCAACGGCTCACCGACCCGCAGGTGATCATCGATCAGACGGTCCACGACCGGCGACGCGCGGCGGACTCCGAAGGCACGGTCGAAGAGCAGGATGCCCACCGGAAGATCGTCGACTGGGGCGCTGTCGGAGACGAGCTCCAGCAACGCCGTGTGCTCGCCGACCGTCTCGGCGTCGATGTGACCGCGGGTCACATCGACGATCGTCCCCAGGTTGCCCATGACCTGGCCGTCCGGCCCGCGCAGCAGGTTGGCGCGGATCTCGACGCGGCGGTAGGATCCACCGCGGGTCCGATAGCGCGTCACGTGGTGACAGTGGTCGGCGCCGCCGGCCACCACAGCCATGAACAGCGCCACCGTGCGTTCGCGTTCCTCCGGGTGCACGTAGTCGAGGAAGTGCTTGCCCAGGCAGGATGCGACGTCGAAGCCCGTCACCGTCGTCCACGCGGGGTTGAGGTAGGTCCAGCGGCCCTGGGCATCGGTCCGGAAGACGATCTCGGTCAAGCTGCCGAGAATGTCCTGAGCGGTACTGTCCGCCATCGCCGGAAGGCCCGCTGTGGTCGAAGGGCCGGCGCGCTCCCCGGGGTCGGCGGGGTTTCGGCCTGCCGGACCGTCCTCGACCAGGCCATGGCGAGCGGATTCACCACCAGCACCCTGACAACGCCGAGGACCGCACAGCGTAGCCACCTCGCTCGAAGTGTGACCATTGAGGGACATAGCGCAGCAGTATCGCGACTCACTGCCGGATTGTAAATACTTCAAGTAGCCACAAGGCTACTATGAGGCTCATGAGCCGGCTACGCACCGCAGTCATGATATCTCTGACGGCGGGCCTGCTGATCACTGCTATGCCCGCCTGGGCCGCAGCGCAGTCCGGCCGGGCCGCAACGCCGGCCGTCCGCGACGGAGCACAGCAGGCAGAACGGGTGTTTCCACCACCTTGCACAACCGGTTCGGCAACGTGCACAGACGAAACGTTGACCACAATGCGTAACCGACTCCGGCCGCTGGAAGACCACTGCGATCCCAGGGCGGTCTTCGCCCTCGTCTACCTGCGCACGACCGAGGCGTTCCGCGACGCGGCCGCGATACCGGGCTACTTCGCCGACCCTGCCTGGGTCCACGCCGAGGCCGCGCGGTTCGCCGAGTACTACTTCCGGGCGTTCGACGGGTGGTCCACCGGCGGGCAGGCCGGCGTGCCACCGGTGTGGCGGACAGCCTTTGCGGCAGCCTCGACGCCCGCGGTCCCCCCCGCCGGTGACCTGATACTCGGCATGCACGCGCACATCACCCGTGACCTTCCGTTCGTCCTTGCCGACATGGGCCTGGTCGGCCCCGACGGAAGCAGCCACAAGGGCGACCACGACCGGATCAACGAGATCCTGGCAGGGGTGACGGTCTCCCTGCTCACGCAGGCGAGGACTCCACTGGGCTCACTGCCCGACGAGGTGGCGGCCTTGCTCGGGCTCGATCGCGAAGGTCTCATACCGACGCTGGTCGCCGCTCGGGAGAACGCCTGGCAGGACGCCGAGCACCTGGCCTCCGCCCGCAACAGCCGGGAGCGCGCGATGATCACATGGACGATCGAGGCCCATGCCGACGCCGGCGCCCAGGGTCTCCGGTCATTGTTCGCCGACGCGCCGACACCGGCGTCCGCTTCCGCCCCACCCTGCTCTGCTTACGGCCGGTAGAGGAATGAGTTCGTCGAGGCCGGGCTTTGGCTGGTTCGTCCGAGAGAGGCACACTCGAGCCCGTGGCGCACTACCGACATGGTCGAAAGGTTCCGGCGCTGCCACCCGTGCAACGCCACACGATCGGAGCATTCACGATCGTGATCGTGTTCGCTCTCGTGGCGCTGACCGCATGGCGACCGGCGATCTTCGCGCTGCCGGGGTTCGTGGTGATCGCCGGGCTTGGCGGGCTGGACCAGGCGATCGTCACGACGCGGGCCCGGTCACAGGCACGGGCAGGAGCCGAGCCCCTCGGCTTTCCGGCGGCCCGCGAGGGCTTCCCAGCGGCACGCGAAAAACATGATCATTCTGTCTTGGGTCCTGGCCACGCCTTCGGCCCCAGCGGCGTCGACGCCGACGCGGCCACGACGGCGCTGCCACGCCTGCCGCTGCCTGACCCACCGGTAGGCAAACCGGGCCGCGGGGCGAACCGTGACCCGGCGCCGGCCGCGGACGACGTGCTGCCCCTGTCGGCCCCGGGCGGTCTGGGGCTGGACGACCCACTCACCATGCAGACGATGGTCATCGACATGCGAGCGCTACTGGAGGACAACCCGGCCTGGATGCGTTAGCCATCAGTGCGTGTGCGGGCCGCGACAAGAGCGAGCACCTTTTCGGTGGCCAGCCGGACCGCCTGCGGATCACCGCCGTTGCGTCCTGCCGCGAGGCCGACGAGGAAGGCGGTCAGGGGAGCCGCGGGCCGCGCGATGGTGTGCGCCACGTCACGAGCGAGATCCAGAACGCCGTGGACGTCAAGGAGTGCCGGGTCGAGGTCGAGCGCACCGGCCGCGTCGACCACCCAGTCGTCAAGAGGACTCATCCGGCCATCCTGGCCCAGCGCCGCGCCTGTTCGACATCCGACGGCTCGTCACAGTCCAGCGTGGTACGCGCGTCAGCGGGCAGCACCCGCACCCGCAGGTCGGTCAGGACCGACCTCAGCGGGACGCCGGAGGTGACCGCTGGTAGCCGCGCCAGCAGCGCCGACGTCCGCCACACGCCGGTCAGGTACTGCCGGCGACCCGCCGGGTCGACCAGCATGGCACCCTGCACGGCATCGTTGTCGACGTTGTCGACGGCCCAGCCGCCGGGAGCGGGATGGGAACCGTCATGATCGCATCCACCAGCGGCCCGCACGAGCGCACCGAGGGTCTCCGCCGTCACGAACGGAAGATCGGCGGCAAGCACGGCCACCAACGGTGCGCCTACCAGCTCCAGGCCGGCGGCCAGGGCGGCGACCGGCCCCCCGCCAGGCGGTTGCTCATGTGTCCAGACGATGCGGCGCGCCACCGCGACAGGACGTCGGGGTCCGACCACGACCACGCCACGGGCATCATCCACTGCGGCCAGGACGCGTTCGAGCAGGGTCTGGTTACCGATGATAACCGCCGGTTTGTCCACCCCGCCAAGCCTTCGGGCCGAGCCGCCGGCAAGCACCAGCGCGTCCCAGCTCATCCATGGATCGCTCATCCACCGATCGCCGACATCGGCCGCGCAGGCTGGACGAACGCCGGACCGTCGATGCCGTGCCCGGCCCGCTTGCCACGGACCGCCCGCGCCCACAACGCCGCCAACTGTGCGTCGTCGGCCCCGGCTCGCATCGGGGTACGCAGGTCGGTTT
>NZ_CAAAFT010000408.1:13794-16579 GCF_900634765.1 Candidatus Protofrankia californiensis
CCCGCGCCCACAACGCCGCCAACTGTGCGTCGTCGGCCCCGGCTCGCATCGGGGTACGCAGGTCGGTTTCCTCTCGAGCGAACAGGCAGGACCGGACCTGCCCGTCAGCGGTGAGCCGGACCCGGTCACAGGCTGCGCAGAAGGGGGCGGTCACTGAGCCGATCACCCCTACCGTGCCCCACCCGCCGTCGACGGTGAACAACTCGGCGGGTGCGCTGCCCCGACCGGGCAGCGGCGACAGGGTGAATTCACTGCGCAGCCTGGCGAGGATCTCCGCCCCGGTAACCATGGCACCCCGGTCCCAGGAGTGCTGGGGCTCAAGCGGCATCTGCTCGATGAAGCGCAGAAAGTAGCCCCGTTGCAGGCACCACCGCAGCAGGGAGGCTGCCTCGTCGTCGTTGACGCCGCGGACGAGCACCACGTTGACCTTCACCGGTGCCATCCCGGTGGCGGCCGCGGCGGCCAGCCCCGCCTGCGCGTCACCGAGCCGGTCCCGATGCGTGAGCGCCAGATAACGATCTTCTCGCAATGTGTCAAGGGAGACGTTCACCCGGTCCAGACCCGCCGCGCGCAACGCCGGGGCCATGCGGACGAGTGAGGTGCCATTGGTCGTCATCGACAGCTGGGGGCGGGGTCGCAGATCTGCCAGGCGAGCGACGATGTCGACCAGACGCGGCCGCACTGTCGGCTCACCGCCGGTCAGTCTGACCTCGTTGACACCCAGCCGGGTCACCGCGATCCGCACCAACCGGACGACCTCGTCATCGGTCAGGATCTCCTCCCGCGGCAACCACGCCAGACCTTCGGCAGGCATGCAGTAGGAACACCGTAAGTTGCAGCGGTCGGTCAGTGAAACCCGAAGATCCGTGGCTACCCGACCGAGGGAATCGCGCAAGCTCATCATCGCCACAGCTTAGGTCGGGCGGCAGCTTGGGCCGGGTGGCCCGGAGAGATCGTCCTCTATCCCGCCTCCGGCGGGCGCCCGCGACCGGATGCCTCCGAATATCGGTGTCACACTCGGATGGGCCGGCGACGTGTGCTGATCTATGGTGGAGTGGGCACGGGGTTGGCAGGGCGGTCCCGACGGTACTGCGCACCGCGCATGGCAGGTACCGCGTCTGGGTATATCGGCGTCGGCCGGTGGTAACGGGAGGACACAGGCGAAATGCAGGTCTTCGGTGTCGACATCGGCGGTACCGGTATCAAGGGTGCACCCGTCGACATCGACGAGGGAACGCTCGCCGCACCCCGCTTCCGGCTACCGACGCCACAACCGGCGCAACCGGCGGCCATAACCAAGACCGTCGCGGAAGTCGTGGCGCACTTCGGCTGGACGGGTCCGGTCGGGGCTGCTTTTCCCACCGTCATCAAGGGCGGTGTGGCCAGGACCGCGGCCAACATCGACCCGAGCTGGGTGGGCACCGACGTCGCGGCGACGCTCGGATCGGTACTGCCGGGCGGCGTTGTCGTGATCAACGACGCCGATGCCGCGGGCGTCGCCGAGATGGCCTTCGGAGCCGGTCGGGACGTCGGCGGTGTCGTCGTCATGACGACTTTCGGCACCGGTATCGGCACGGCGGTGTTTCTTCACGGACAGCTCGTTCCCAACACCGAACTCGGCCATCTGGAGATCGGCGGTCACGACGCGGAGACGAAGGCGTCCGAGGCGGCCCGCGAACGCGAAGATCTTTCCTGGGAGAAGTGGGCGAAGCGCGTCACCCGCTATCTGAGTGCGCTCGAGGCGCTGCTGTGGCCGGACCTCATTATCATCGGCGGCGGCGCCAGCCGAAAAGCTGATCGTTTTCTCGATCGTCTCGAGGTAGGCACGAAGATCGTGCCAGCGCAGCTGCAGAACGAGGCCGGAATCGTCGGCGCGGCCCTGTTCGCCGGAGCCAGCGATCAAACCCGCCCGAAAGTGACGGCACGATCCCCTCGCCGGCGTCCGCCCGCCACCCGCCCCCCCGGGGGCCGTCGTCCCTAAAAGTAATGTTAATGTCACTCACCGTAAAAAAAGTGGATGCTGTCGCCATGCCGGCAACTCCGACAGAGCGTGTCGACTCGGCAAGGTGAGACACCGCGGGTGCGCCGATGGCAAGGTGTGGTTGTAGGCATGAACGGCGGGTTCGATAGCCCGAGTACCTATCGTCACCGAACGCGCTGTGGCAGACTCGGACCACGCCGATGAGGAGGCGCCATGCGTGAGCTGCGGGCGGTCGCGCTCAGCGAGGACGGCGGCTACCTCGTACTCGCCGACACCGCCGGCGGACCCGACGCGGAGAAGTTCCGGGTGCCGGTCGACGACCGGCTTCGGGCCACGTTGCGCGGCGCACGACGCAACGAGGTGCGCCAGGAAAGCGCGCTGACCCCCCGGGAGATCCAGGCCCGCCTTCGGGCCGGCGAGACCACCGCGGAAGTCGCGCGGGTCGCCGGCATCCCGGTCGAGCGGGTGGAACGCTACGAGGGCCCGGTGTTGGCCGAACGGGCCCGGGTGGTGCAGGAGGCGCGGGCCGCACTGCTGCCGAAGGACCCCGGCGGCGCACCCGGCCGCCCCCTCGGCGAGGTCGTGGACGCGCGGCTGCTGGCCGTGCAGGACGACCCGGAGAGCGCGCAGTGGGACGCCTGGCGCCGGGTGGACGGGATCTGGCTGGTGCAGCTCACCTCGGAGAGCCGGTGCGCACGCTGGACCTGGGACCCGGTGGTACGCCGCGTCCGTCCGCATGACGACGCGGCCCGGGCGCTGGTGGCTCCGGAGGCGCCGGAGGCGCCGGAGGCGCCGGTCGAACCC
>NZ_CAAAFT010000408.1:16604-25041 GCF_900634765.1 Candidatus Protofrankia californiensis
GCCCGGGCGCTGGTGGCTCCGGAGGCGCCGGAGGCGCCGGTCGAACCCACCGCCTCGCAGCCACCCCCACAACCGGTCTTCGCGCGTCCCGCCGGCCCCGCGCTGACTCTCGTGCAGGAGCCTGCCACCGTGCACGAGATGCAGGTCCCCTCCGATGCCACGAGCGCCCCGCTGTCGGCGTCACTGCCCACGGTGGCGGCCGCATCGCCGCCCACCCCGATCCAGCCGGCCGCGGCCCGGGGGCGGACACACGGGCTGCCACGGCCGGCAGCCCGCAGCGAAGCGCCGGTCATCCGCCCACCGGCTCCGGCAACCCCGTTGACCAGGACACCCGAGCCACAGAACCCAGCGCCCGTCGCGCCTGTCGCGCCTGTCGCCTCCGTCACGGTCGAGGTGGTCGGCGCGCGCGACGCCCGGCCGGTTCAGGACGTGCCAGTCATCGGGGTGGACACCCCGACTCCGACGGTGTCCGGATCGATCGCGCCGGAACCGGTACCGGCTGGTCCGGCACCGGCCGGTGCCGAGCGACCGGCCGCACCCGCGCCGCGGGCGTCCGCCGTATCCGGTTCACATCCGCAGGCCACGGCGGCTCCCGAGCCGGCAACGGGCGCTGACGACGGCATCGACGCCGCCGACATCACCGATGCCGCTGACGCAGCCGACACGGCCGCACGGGCATCGACGGCACCCCGCGGGCGTGCGGGTGCCGCCGGCCGGACACCAGAACGCGGCTCCGGCGGCCGCAAGAACCGCAAACCCGTGCCGGCCTGGGACGACATCGTCTTTGGTGCACGCCGTCCGTGACCGACGGTGACAGCCCTGTCGGCGTCTGTTTCTCCCAGTCGGCTGGCAGCCGGCATGATCAGGCATCTAACGACGGCCCTTCGCCACAGCTCCCACCAACTCGGCCCTGAGGGAACCGTCACACTGCCAGGGCGGAACCAAATCCCGACGAAGACTGTTGAAGATGGTGTGACTGGAACCACTACCAAACCGACGCTGACCAACCTCGACCGGTGCGACCGGTGCGGCGCGCAGGCGTATGTGCGGGTCGTGCTTCCCGGTGGCGGCGAGCTGCTGTTCTGCCGACACCACGCCAAGTCCCACGACTCGAAGCTGCGGGCCGTGGCCGCTGAGTACCATGACGAAACCGACAAACTGACCATCTCCCCCTGACCGACTGCTGCTCGGCGACAAACACACGCCCGGCGAACCCCCGCGGACACGATGAAGCGTTGTCAGCGGGGGCGTTTTGACGTAGTCCGGAGGCATGGAACGTCGACCGGCGACATGCCTCCGCTATCTGTTCCAATACGGTCGGTAACATCGACGGCAGTCGACAGGGTCAGTTCGGGGTCAACCGACGACCACCGAAGATGCTCCAGACCCGAGGCCGTACCGTGGGTCCAGTGTGGTTGGCGAACAGGTTGCTGTCCGCGGTGCTACAGGCACCTGGTTCTGCTGGTTCTGCGTCCGATACGTCGCGGTCACCTGATCTGACTCACCCTGCTGCCGCTCCGTTACCGAGCCTTGCACCATCGCCGGCCCGGATTCCAGCAACCCGGACTCCGACGGCAGTGACCGCCTCGCTCAGACGGGTGTCGATGCGTGCTTTCACTCTCGCCCGCCGGACCGCCGCTGGCGCGTGGCGCGACCGCGTGCTCGGCCTCGCGGCCGAGGCCGGCTTCTGGCAGTTGCTGTCACTGCCTCCCTTACTACTGGCGATCCTCGGCACGATCGGCTACGTCGGGGACGCCGTCGGCGCGGACGCCGTCGACAACGTCCGCCAGAGCCTGCTGAACACCGCCGACGACCTGTTGACGCCCTCGGTCGTCGACGACGTGGTTCGCCCGACGATCAACGAGATCCTGACCCGCGGACGTCCGGACGTGATCTCGATCGGCTTCCTGCTGTCACTGTGGACCGGGTCGTCGGCCATGGCAACCTACGTCAACACCATCACGATCGCCTACGGACAGCGGCAGCTGCGATCAGCTGTACGCAGTCGGCTACTGGCACTACAACTCTACATAGCTCAGGTGACCAGCGGGGTGATCCTGCTGCCCGCGCTCGTCCTCGGACCGAGCCTGATCTCCGAGCTGCTGGACGCCGATCGCCACCATCTCGTCGGCTGGCTGCTGAAGGTCCTGTTCTGGCCGGTGGTCGCCGCCCTCTCCCTGGCGATGCTGACCTCGCTCTACCACCTGTCGTTGCCGTCCCGGCGCCCGTGGCGGCGGGCGCTGCCCGGTGCGCTGCTGGCCATGGTGGTCTGGAACGTGGGCAGCTACCTGCTGCGGCTCTATCTGGAGATGGTCTTCGGCAACGAGCTGATCTACGGCTCGGTGGCGGCGCCCGTGGCCGCACTGCTGTTCTTCTACATCACGGCCCTGGCCGTACTGCTCGGCGCCGAACTGAACGCCTCCATCGACGAGCAGAACGAGCGCACCCAGCCGCCCGTGGACGACGTCCTGCCATCCCCCACCCACACCGCCCTGCCATTCCCGCGCTCCCGCCGGTGGCGACGGCTTGGAAAACGGCCTCGGCAACGGCCTCAAGAGCCGGCAGGTACACCGAAGATCCAGCAGTAGGTAGGCCAAAGGCTCAGTAGGTACACGATCCCCCGGTGGCACCGGCCGCGGCCGTGGTCACCGCGGGAGCCCCGGCGGGAGTCCCAGCCGCAGCCGTGGCGGCCACCAGGGTGATGGCCGGCCCACCGGGCAGGAGCACGGCAGCATCCACGGGCACGGCACCCAAGGGCATGGCGCTCGCGGACGGTCGCGGGCCGGAGAGGCCGGCCAGGAAGGCCGCCAGCTTGTTCGGGTCGATGAGAAGCACGGACTGGCCGCCGGCCTGACCTGGCGACGCCGGGACGGTCTCGAACCGGACGCCTCCGGTGCCGACACCGCGCAGCCGGACAGCAAGCGGCTGCAGGTCGGTCAGGGAGGTGCCGGTGTCGACGGTGACCGACGACGTGGCCGCGTCCAGCAAGGACGCCAACCTGACCGGGTTGGTCACCGTTGCGGTGGAGGTCGCCGCTCGGAAGATCACGCCGATGAACTGTTGCTGACGCCGGATCCGGTCGATGTCACCTTCGGGCAGGCCGTACCGCTGGCGGACGAAGGCCAGCGCCTGCTCGCCGTTGAGCCTGTTGTCACCCACGTGGCCGTGCCACCCCGACATCTTGTCGTTGAGGTTGCTCGTGCTCCCACCAGGCAGCGGTTTCACGCATACGGTCACCCCGCCGAGAGCGTCGGTCATCCGCTGGAAGCCGATGAAGTCGATCTGCAGGTAGTGGTCGACACGAATCTTTGTCAGACCCTCAATGGTCCGCACCAGCAGGGACGGTCCACCCAGTGCGAACGCGGCGTTGAGCTTCGACTTCTGCGCGGCGTGACCGCGGCCGGTGGAATCGGTGTAGGCGGGGATCGTCACCCACAGGTCCCGCGGGAACGAGGCGAGCGTGGTGGAGCCGTCCGCGTCCAGGTGAGCGAGGATCGTGGTGTCCGATCGCTGGCCCTCGGCCTCACCGAACTCCCCGGACGTGCCGGCGCGGCTGTCCGAGCCCACGAGAAGAATGTTACGGGTGCCGCCGCCGGCCCCACCCGGTCGCCGGTCGGTGGTGGGAAAGGTCAACGGAACACGGCTGACCTTGTTGTCGTAGTAGCGCAGGGCCAGCCACCCACCACCGGACACGGTCAGCACGAGGACGGACACCAGTGCCGCCACCCCGGTGACCATGCGGCGCCGGGTGGATCGTCGTGGCCGTAACGGGTCGGGCTGTGGGTCAGGAGACGGCCCCTGCGGCTGATGCCATCCGGGGATCCCGTCCGGGGACCACTGTCTGCCAGCTCGCCCGGGCGCGTCCGGAGGCCAACCCGTACCAGGCGGCCGTCCGGGCCCGTCCGGAGACCACCCCCTGTCAGGTCGCCCAGGCCCGTCCGGAGGCCACGTCATGACCACGTCCCCTCGTCCACCGCAGCGCCACGGCACCAGAACGCGACCGAACCTTGCAGGCCCGCCGACACCGGTCGCCATCCCTGTCGACGTCCGGTAGCCACCGGAATGTTCCCGGCCCCGGGTGTCGTGCCCAGGACGCCTGTGATCGTCGCTAACACCGTCGGATCAGCCGAACTCTGCTCGGATCGCGGGGCCGTCCGCGTCGAGTTCCGGTTCGGGCGACCGCTGGGAGGTCTGCGGCCAGTCCGCCATCTTCACCGGATTCCCGGGCAGGGGAAGGCCACCGGCATCGACCACCATGTCACGGAAAGCAGCCTGGTCGGAGGAGACCGCCTCAGCCACGTTGTTGATGGGACCACAGGGTATGCCCGCCTCCTGCAGCACCTTCAGCCAATGCGCAGCCGGCCGGGTGCGAAGGGTCTTCTCCGCTTCCCGTTTGAACGCGTCCCGGCCTTCCAGCCGGGCACTGTTGGTGACGAACCGTGGATCCACGCTGAGATCCGGGCGATCCAAGGCATGACACAACCCGGCAAAGAGGCCGTCGTTCGCGGCACAGATCACAATGTTGCGATCCGCGCAGGCGAACGTGTCGAACGGCGCGATCGAGTAATGTGCGTTGCCAATGCGCGGCGGGGTGTCGCCGGTCGCCAGATAGGACAACGCCGCGCCTTCGAGCAACGACAGCGTGGCGTCGAACATGGCGATGTCGATATGGGTACCGCGGCCGGTGGTCGTCCGTCCGTACAATGCGGCCCCGATCGCGCCGAAAGCATACAGACCGGCAGCAAGGTCCGCGATCGGGACGCCGGGCTTCACCGGTTCGCCGTCCGGCGACCCGGTGATCGACATAATCCCGGTGGCCGCCTGCACGACCGCGTCGTAGGCGGGTCGGTTTCGCCACGGACCGGTCTGCCCGAAGCCCGAGACGCTCACATAAACCAACCGAGGATTACGTTGTGACAACGTGTCCCAGCCGAGACCCAGCCGGTCCATCACGCCGGGACGGAAGTTCTCCACGAGCACGTCGGCACGGTCGATGATGGAAAGTAACGTCGCGTGATCGTCCGGATCCTTCAGATCGAGCGCGATCGACTGTTTGCCGCGGTTCACCCGCGCGAAGTACAGCGACCGGTCGTCCAGGAACGGGCCGTAGGAGCGGGAGTCATCCCCGTGCCTGGGACGCTCCACCTTGATGACCCTCGCCCCGAGATCGGCAAGCATCAGTGTGGACAACGGCCCGGCCAATACCCGGGTGAGATCGACAACAAGAAGACCATCCATAGGACCCGGTGACATAGGCACTCCTGGGACGCTACCCGCCACGGACCGCCGCGGCCTACCGTTGGAACCATGAGTGCGCACCCGGGCGGATCTCCGCCTTCTCCCGACAGATCCGAACGGCCAACCGTCGCAGATAGTCAAACCGCGATCCACACCGGTGAGACCGTTCCCGAGCGCGCCCCGGTCGTCATGTCGTCCACCACGCAGTCGGCTTCGGCTGAAGGACAGGCCAGCCACGACCAGCAGCCACCGTCCGCCTTCCGCCGATTCATGGCCACCGGATGGGCTCCCACCGCCGCGATGACGCCGGCCTGTGACGATGTGGCGCAGTACGCGGCCAAGCGGCGCGCGCTACTGAGCTCACGATTTCCGGCCGAGACGCTGGTGGTGCCCAGCGGCGGACTCAAGGTGCGAGCAAATGACACCGATTACCCGTTCCGGCCGGGAAGCGATTTTTTCTGGCTGACCGGTTGTCACGAGCCGGACGCCGTGGTGATTCTTCATCCGAACCCCGGTGGCGACCACGACGCCGTCCTGTATGTCGCCGACCGCTCGGACCGTTCCACCCCGGCCTTCTACACCGACCGGCGCTACGGCGAACTGTGGGTGGGACCGCGTGCAGGGGTGCGGGAGAGATCGACGGCTCTCGAGATCGAGTGCCGCCCGCTCGGCGCGCTCACCGACGCACTGGCCCGGCTGTCACCGGCGACGACCCGGATGGTGCGCGGCCAGGACGAGCGGGTGGACCGCCAGGTCCTGCGCTACGTCCCGGGCGAGCGACAGACGTCCACGCCCACCACGGTCGACCGGGACGTGGAACTGGCCCAGACCCTCTCCGAGCTGCGGCTGGTCAAGGACGACTACGAAACGGCCATGTTGGAGGAGGCGGTCGCCGCGACCGTCCTGGGCTTTTCCGAGTGCGTGCGTGAGATGAGCCACGCAATGACACTGCCCAACGGCGAACGGTGGCTGGAAGGTACGTTCTGGCGCCGCGCCCGGGTCGAGGGCAACGACGTCGGGTACGGCTCCATCGTCGCCTGTGGCCATCACGCCACGACTTTGCACTGGGTTCGCGACGACGGGCCGGTACGGCCCGGCGACCTCGCGCTGCTCGACATGGGCGTGGAGTCCCGCTCGCTTTACACCGCCGACATCACACGCACGCTTCCCGTGGACGGACATTTCAGCGACGTGCAGCGTCAGGTGTACGACGTGGTCCATGCGGCCCAGCAGGCCGGAATCGAAACGGTGCGACCGGGCGCAAAGTTCCTCGATCCGCACCGGGCGGCAATGCGGGTGATAGCTGAGGCGCTGCACGACTGGAGACTGCTTCCGGTGAGCGTTGAGGAGTCCCTCGCGGAAGACCCCGAAGCACCGAACGCGGGCCTGCATCGCAGATATACCCTGCACTCCACGTCACACATGTTGGGTCTCGACGTCCACGACTGCGCCCACGCCCGCGACGAAGCCCACCGCGACGGCCCGCTCGTGGCGGGGATGGTGCTGACGGTTGAGCCGGGACTGTACTTCCAGCCCGACGACATTACGGTGCCTCCGGAGCTGCGTGGGATCGGGGTGCGGATTGAGGACGATATTCTCGTCACCACCCAGGGCCACCGCAACCTGTCAGCGGCGCTTCCCCGGGCCCGGCCCGCGGTGGAAAACTGGATGGCCCGACAGCTGAGCGACTGAGCCACGACATGACCTGGGCGACAGGTTGTGGGCTGCGCAACCTGTCGCCCAGAAAACAGCACTGCCGCATGCCCCAAATTGGCCGCAAGTGACACCAACCAGAGGATCGGCCTCTTCGTGCCGGTACCGCCGTACGGCTGAACCCCCGCTCCATGGTCCACCGCTCGGTCGCAACAGGTCCCGCGGGCCTGCGACCACGCGAAAACAGCCGTGATCGCGTGGGATTCGGGCAACTGGACGAATGCGACCGAGAGCCACTCAGTGAGCCTTGTCGTACGCCTCGACGATGTTGGAGGCGATACGACCACGGTCACTGACGGTGTAACCGTTGGCTCGCGCCCACTCACGAATGTCGGCGGTACGGTCGGTGCCCCCGGTACGACGAGAAGCACCACGCTGCCCGCGGCGGGCGGCAGTTGCCCGGCCACCAGACCGACGCGCCGCCCCAACGAACGGAGCCAACGACTCACGCAGCTTGGTGGCGTTCTTCTCGGACAGATCGATCTCGTACGAAGCACCGTCCAGTCCGAACCGAACAGTCTCATCAGCCTCGTGTCCATCGAGATCGTCAATCAACGACACGATGGTCTTCTGCGCCATGCCACTCTCCTTCAGGTCAGCGAACCGCGGAACTCTTCGAGACTAGTATTACCACGTCATCAGGAAGAACTGTAACGGCTGGTTCGGACACGCGCGACTGCCATCGCCTGCGACATGCCGTCCACCGCGTCATCGACACCACACAACACCCCTCGGGTAGACGTGAGTCACGTCTAGCCAAAGCGTCGGAGGCCACTGTCAGGATAAATTTTGATCATGAGTTGTCGCCGAATCACGACTTCCGATCCGAAACGCCGGTGGTCGGCGCAGACAAGGACGTCACGGTCCGGACGGCGGCAGTGAGCACCACGCAACGCCATCAAGGATCCCGCGATCGCGAATCTCATACACCACTATGGGCCGCGGATGCGCTCATCCGATTCACGGTCTGGTAGTAGAGCGAGGAGCCACGGTGGATGAGCGGACATGGATCGTCGATGCGGCAAATGTGGTAGGGGCACGTCCGGACGGATGGTGGCGCGATCGCGCAGCCGCTGCCTTACGCCTCCACAAGCACTTGTCCAAGCTGTGCTCGGGCGTGTCCGCGTCGCGGACCGCGGACCGGGGTGACCTGCCCGCTCAGGTGGTCCTGGTGCTCGAAGGCGCGGCCCGGGCGGGAATTGTCGCGGGCCCGGACCCCGACACCCACACCGGCCCACGCACCGGCAGGCTCGTTGTCGTCCACGCTCCCGGATCGGGCGACGACGCGGTCGTCGAGGCGGCCGTCGAGGCCGTCCGGCGGCAGCGTGGTGCTGTTCTCGTCATCACCGCCGACCGCGAGCTTCGTGGCCGTGTCCACGCCGTGGGCGCGGCCACAGCGGGGCCGGGGTGGCTGTGGGCTCTCCTCGACAACAACAGTTAGACGGACGGCGTGGTACGCCCTCGATGCTGGAAGACTGGCATCATG
>NZ_CAAAFT010000408.1:25312-26248 GCF_900634765.1 Candidatus Protofrankia californiensis
CGCGCGGAGAACCGACCGGCGCCGGCACCGACCTCAAGGGGAATGCCGAAACACGCCGACAGCGACGGACCGGTCAGGACCGTCTCGACAGGCCCGGCCACAACCACACGACCGGCGCGCAGGAGCAGCGCATGGGTCACACCCGGCGGGATTTCCTCCACGTGGTGGCTGACCATGACGGTCACCGGCGACAGTGGATCCGCGACCAGTCGGGTCAGACGCGCCAGCAGGGCCTCACGGGCCCCCAGATCGAGCCCGGCCGCCGGTTCGTCCATCAGCAGTAGCTCGGGGTCGGTCATCAGCGCACGCGCGATCTGGACGCGTTTGCGCTCGCCTTCGGACAAAGTGCCGTATCGCCGCTCGACGAGATTCCGGCACCCGACCTGCGTGAGAAGATCGTAGGCCCGCCGCAGGTCGTCATCGGAATATTTTTCACCGGCCCGCCCGACCACAGCCCACGCGGCCGTCATGACCACGTCGAGGACGCGTTCGGCGACGGGAAGGAGGTCCGCCACCACCGAACTCACCAGGCCAACCCGACTACGGACGTCGAACACGTCAACCTCGCCGAGTCGACCACCGAGCAGGTCGACCGTTCCTCGAGTCGGGAAAACCCGACTCGCCGCGACCTGGAGCAAGGTTGTCTTCCCGGCGCCGTTCGGCCCGAGAATGACCCAGCGTTCACCGTCGGCAACAGTCCAGTGGATGTCGGAAAGCAGCGTCGCGCCGTCCCGCACAACAGTTACCGCGTCCAGGCGCAACACCACGTCTGTCACGGCCCTCACGTTACGCGCCCCGTCCCGACACGGAGCTGACCGGGATGGTGTGTCCATCGGGAGGTGACCGACTTCTCAGAACGTCCGCGGATGGTACTGCACCTTCGGCGTGCGGGCAGCACCCGCGGCTGCCTTCCGGGTGTCCTTCGCCTTCCGGATG
>NZ_CAAAFT010000408.1:26551-27682 GCF_900634765.1 Candidatus Protofrankia californiensis
CCACCCGCGGCTGCCTTCCGGGTGTCCTTCGCCTTCCGGATGTCCTTCGCCTGGACCGCGCAGTGGAATTCCTGCGCATTCTGCCGCGAGGACGGGGGTTTGCCGCTGTGCGGCCGGTCGCGACGCGGACCGGCCCGGTGACCACCGGTTCAGTCGACGCGAACCTTCACGACAGGCGAGCCTTCACGACAGCGGCGGCGCGGCAATCTCCGCCCACACGACCTTGCCGTCACCGACCGATCGGGTCCCCCAACGAGACGCGATGAGCGAAACCAGCTCAAGACCACGGCCGCCTTCGTCGTCGAAGTCGGCGTGACGGCGCCGGGGCAGCCGCGGGTCACAGTCGGACACCTCCACAATCACCCGGGAGCCGGTCCGGCGCAGTCGCACGGACAGCGGGGATCTGCCGTGCACCAGCGCGTTCGTGACGAGCTCCGACATCAGCAGGACCACGGAATCGGTCGTGTCGGCGTCCACCCACCACCTCGTCAGCAGGTCGTAGGCACGCCCTCGGGCCTCACCGAGGCCGGCCGGTCCGTCGGGCACCGCGATGTCGGCGTAGCGGGTCGCCCCGCCCGAGTCGGTGTCGGGCAGTCCCACCAGCAGCAGCGCCACGTCGTCGTCGTGGCCCTCGTCCCGACCGAGCGCCTCAAGAGCCTGGTCGGCCCGCTTTCCCAAGGAACCGTCCTGACGGGCGAGTACAGCGGCCAGATCCGAGACGCCGGCATCGATGTCCCGTTCCCGGCTTTCCACCAGCCCGTCGGTGAACAGAACCAGCAACGCTCCCCGGTGCAACCGGACCGTGTACTCCTTGACGTCACCACGGCCGAGACCGAGCGGGGTTCCGACCTCCATGTACAGCCGTGACACCAGACCGTCGGGCGCCACCACCAGCGGCGGTGGGTGCCCCGCGTTCGCAAGCGTCAGCAGGCCTGTATGCGGCTCGACGACGCCGTAGATGCAGGTTGCGATCTGGCCTTCGTCGATCTCGCTGACAACGCCGTCCAGCAGCGTCAGCACCTCGTACGGCGACAGCTCCAGGCGCGCGCAGGTTCGCACCGCGGTCCGCAGCTGACCCATGATCGCCGCGGCGCGGACCCCTCGTCCCATGACGTCGCCGATGACCAGACC
>NZ_CAAAFT010000409.1:0-8123 GCF_900634765.1 Candidatus Protofrankia californiensis
CACCGGCGGCCATCAGGCTGACCACACCAGCCACCTGGCCACGCAGGATCAACGGCACGGCGGCGAGGGTGTGCGCGCCGACATGCCGCATCCACCGCGCCATGTCGGTGGACGACAGCCAGGACGCCCCCTCCAGCGAAGCGATGTGACCACGTCCGGTGAGCGCGGCGAGGTTGACCGGGCTGTCCCGCGGCCACTGGCCCATGCGGGCCCGGGGCATCGGCAGCCCGGTGAGACCGGGACGCACGGAGGCAACCGCCCGCCGCAGGATCGGGGGCCCGGCCGGCGCGCCGGTCGGGTCGGCGGCATCCGGGCCGACCGGACCGGACTCGACCAGATAGACCGCGCACGAGTCGGCGAGTTCACCCACGACGACGTCGGTGAGCGCCCGCAGTGCGCGTTCGGGCTCCAGTGCGCTGCCGACCGCCCCGGTCGCCCGGGCGAGCAGCTCGAGGCGACGGCCGGCTTCCCGGGCGGCAGCCTCGGCCGTGCGGGCCGTCTCCTCCGCCCGGCGGCTGGACTGGGCCTCGGCCAGAACGCGCTCGAACAGCGTTGCCCGCTCCAGCGCCTTGGCACACTGGTCGGCGAGCGCGGTCAGATACGTGCGGTCCACCGCGGAGAACTCACGGGGAGCGCGGAACCCGAAGATCAGTACGCCGAACGGCGCGTCGGTGGTAGCCAGTGGAAGGATCGCCCAGGCACACTCGTCGATCTCGGACAGACTTGCGGCAGGTTCGGGCGCAGGCCACCGCGCGGTCAGCTCCTCCCGGTCGGACAGGAACAGCGGCCGAGCGCTGCGGACCGTCTCCGCCACCGGGTGGACCGCGCCGAGGCCGATCCCGGACCACGCGTGGACGAAGTGCGGAGGGTAGCCGAGCAGAGATCGAAAGTGCAGGCAGTCGTCGGCCTCGTCGACCAGCGCGACCCCCCGGCCGCTCGCCCCCAACGCCTGCCGCCCGGCGTCCAGCACCAGGGCGGTTACCTCGTCGATGGTGACCGCACGTGACAGTGCGGCCGTGACCAGGCGAAGCCGTTCGGTTCGTTCAGTTCGTTCGGTCGTGCCATGCGCGTGAGCCGCCCACGCACCGCGGACCGCCTCAGCGGCACGTACCTCGGTCACGTCACGGCTGATACCGATCCACTCGAGCGGATAATCACCTTCCGTAATAGGAATGACCCGCATGACAAGCAGCCGGTCCGTGCCGTCCGCGGCGTCGAGCCGGAACTCGGCATCGAAAACAGCGCGCTGCTCAACAGCCTTGCGCCAGGCGTCGGCGACCCGGTCACGGTCCTCGGCATGCACCCCGGCGAGCCACCCGGCCCCAGCGATCTCCGAGAGGCTCTGGCCGGTGACGGCCCGCCACCGCGGCATGTCCACGTCCAGGGCACCCCGGGCACCGGCATGAAACACGTCCGCGTCCCCGGCCTGCGCGAGCGCCCGGTACCGGGCCTCAGCGCGGGCCAGCTGGTGACGAGCGTCGCTGATCCTGGTGACATCTGTGGCCACGAGAGCCACACCCAGCAGCACGCCATGGGCGTCCGTGGCCGGAAACCAGCTCATCGTCCAGATCTGCGACGGTTGTGAACCGCCGGTCGCGGCACTGACCTCGAGGTTGGCCACAGGATCACCGGTGGTGAGCACCCGCTGCAGCAAGCGGTCCATCTCACGGCCGATGTCACCCAGGAGCTCCGGCATGGTGCGGCCGATGTGCTCGCCGACCGTCCGTCCGTTCAGCCTGGCCAGGACGTCGTTGACCCGCAGGTAGTGTCCTCGGGTGTCGTAGAAGGCGAAGCCGACCGGCGCCTGGGCGAACAGCGCCTCGAGCAAAGCGATGGTCGACTCCACCGAAGCGAGCGCGCCGGTCAGGTCCGGTACGCCGGCCCAGCCGGGCGCGCCGGTCGGATCATGTGCGCCACGCCGGTCATGAACCGGCTGATGGACGCCGGGTGGGCTCCCCGGGCCCGCTCCTTCGAACTCTTCCCCGACAGCACCCGTGTCATCGTCGTCGCCGTCCATGCCGGTGCCGTCCATGCCGGTGCCGTCGGTGCCGTTCACCCGGTGGGCCTCGTTCCAGGCGGTTCGGTCACCCGCCGATCCGGCCTGCGGATGTCCAGGAGGCTCCTCAAGGAACGGGGTTGTCATGGGAAAAGATTGTGGCCGGTGTGGCAGCGTTGTTCCCAAGGCCCTACCTCTGACGTTTTCGGGCACTAGATCACCACCTGCTCCTGGCACTGGATCACCGCTGGCTGCAGGTGTCGGATCACCGTCACGCCCCACCGTGGGCCGGCACATCACTGGTCGGTCGACAGTCCGAAACACACCTCATGTGCCAGATTGTGCTGGTCCAGACGGGATGCGCGCTGTCCCTCGACCGACAGTGGTGGCACGCATCGCACGGTCACGCATCACATGGTGTAGCCCGGCGGCGATGGTCACGGCATGGTTATGGCCCGCCCGCGCCCCTTCCACTGCCACCAGCCTCACTGCGGTGGCACAACAGGCAGCGATGCGCATGGAAGCGAAGACCGGATTGTCCGACCGCGCAGAACCACCCATGTCCCGACAGTAGCCGGCCCGACCTGTTCACATCGGCCCCACCGAATTTCCAGGGCACATCGACCGCCCCTCCGACAGGCCGGTGTCCCGTGCCCACGTCGGGCCGCATCTCCCGTGATCTTTACGGTTACGGTTCCGGACCCGCCACGTCGTTTCGCGACCACACCGGCGACGGCCACGTGGCGTGATGTTTTCCGGTCTTCCACAGACGTTGGACAAGCCCGGGATTCGTTAAGGTCTGACTCCGTGGCTGTTGAACACGGCAACGAACGCGGACCTGCATCAGGCACCGGGGCAAATACGGACATCGAGGGACGGCTGTTGTGGACGCCGTCCGCGCAACGGGTCCGCACCGCCGGAGTCACCGCCTATCTCGAGTGGCTGGCCGCCGAACGAGGCCGACGGCTGACCGACGCCACCGCCCTGTGGCAGTGGTCGGTGGAGGATCTCGACGGTTTCTGGAACTCGATCTGGGACTTCTGCGCGGTCGAGGGCGAACGTGGGGACGGACCCGCGCTCGTGGACGCGCGGATGCCGGGCGCCCGGTGGTTCCCGACCGCCCGGGTGAACTACGCCGAGAACGCCCTCACCCGACACGGCCCGGCACCCGCGGTGATCGCTGTCCGCGAGGACGCCACCACGGCCGTGGTGTCCTGGGACGAACTGCGCCGCGAGGTCGCGGCCACGGCGGCGGGCCTGCGGCGGCTGGGGGTGGGACCGGGCGACCGGGTCTGCGCCGTGCTGCCGAACTGTGTCCATGCGGTGGTGGCGATGCTTGCCACCACCGCGATCGGGGCGATCTGGTCGTCCTGCTCCCCCGACTTCGGGCCTACCGGCCTTGCGGATCGTTTCGCCCAGGTTCGCCCGGCGGTACTCATCGGCGTCGACGGCTACACATACGGTGGGAAGTCGTTCGACACACTCGGTGTTCTCGCCAAGGTGGCCGAACGGCTACCCGACCTGCGCGCGACCGTCGTCGTTCCCTACCTGGCCGCGGACGCGCTCGAACGTGCCCGCGCCACTGGCCTGCCGGCCGTCCTGGCCTGGGACGACCTGCTCGCCGGGTGCGACGACGCCATCCCGGCCTTCCATCGCCTCCCGTTCGACGCACCCCTGTGGATCCTGTACTCCTCCGGTTCGACCGGACAGCCCAAACCGATCGTGCAGGGCCATGGCGGCATCCTGCTCGAACATCTCAAGTCGTTGGTGCTCCATCTCGACCTCGGGCCGGACGACCGCTTCCTGTGGGTGACGAGCACCGGCTGGATGATGTGGAACCTGCTCGTCTCCGGCCTGCTCGTCGGCGCGACCGTGGTGCTTTTCGACGGGAGCCCGAAGTTTCCCGACCTGGGAGCTCTCTGGCGCCTCGCCGAGGCCGCCCGCGTCACCTGTTTCGGGGCAAGCCCGGGTTTCCTGGCCGAATGCGCGCGCTCGGGCACGGTCCCCCGCGAGGTTGCCGACCTTTCGGCGGTGCGCACCGTGGGGTCCACCGGTTCACCGCTGTCCCCGCAGACCTACGCCTGGGTGTACGAGTCCGTCGGCTCCGACCTGATGCTGTCCTCCATCAGCGGCGGGACGGAAGTGTGCACGGCGTTCGTGCTCGGCCTGCCGACTCTGCCGGTGCATGCCGGAGAGACCCCCATGCGCGGGCTCGGCTGCGCAGTGGCCACTTTCGACGAGCAGGGCAAAGAGGTCGTCGACGAGGTCGGCGAGCTGGTGATCACCGCTCCCATGCCCTCCATGCCGATCTTCCTGTGGGGAGACCACGACGGTTCGCTGCTGCGGGCCTCCTACTTCTCGACCTATGAGGACGTGTGGCGCCACGGTGACTGGGCACGCATCACCTCCCGCGGAACCGTGTGCATACACGGCCGATCCGACGCCACGCTCAACCGCGCGGGAGTCCGGATCGGTACCGCCGAGCTGTATCAGGTGGTGGAGAGCTCCCCTGGTGTGACCGACAGTCTTGTCATCGACACCTCGACCGCCGACCGGCCCGGTGAACTCGTCCTCTACGTCTGCCTGGCCGACGACGCGGTGTTCGACGATGCGTTCACCCAGATGTTGCGAACCACGATCCGTCACGAGCTGAGTCCACGTCACGTGCCCGACCGCATCGAACGGATCGCCGAGATTCCCCATACCCACAACGGCAAGAAGCTTGAGGTACCAATCAGGCGGCTGCTGCTGGGCGAACCGCTGGATCATGCGGTCAGCCTCGGTGCCGTCGCCAATCCCCAGGCACTGCTGCCGTTCGTGCCGCCGACAACACGCTGACCCCGCCTCCCTCGGATGGAATCCATGGACCGGACCCGCCCAAGCGGGTCGGTGCAACGCGAGAGCCCCTGCCCGGTTACCACCCGGGCAGGGGCTCTCGGTCTCGCACAAGGCACAGGAAGCGCTAGTCGAGGAACTCCCGCAACCTGCTCGCGACCGCCGGCTTGCGCAGTTCACGCAGGGTGTCACGCTCGATCTGGCGGATCCGCTCCCGGGTCAGCCCCAGGCGGTTACCCACCTCGGCGAGGGTGTGCTGCTTGCCGTCGGCAAGGCCGAACCGCAGCCGCATGACCTCGCGCTCACGTGGCGTGAGCCCGTTCAACACACCTTCGATCTCGTCCTGCATGGCGCCGTAGGAGGCGGCGTCCGCGGGAGAGGTGGCGTCGGCGTCCTCGATGAAGTCACCGAGAACGGAGTCGCCGTCGTCGCCGACCGCGGTTTCCAGGCTGACCGTGTCCTGCGCGTACCGCCGCAGTTCGACGACCTGCTCGATCGGCATGTCGAGTTCCAGCGCCAGCTCCTCGTCGGTCGGCTCCCGACCGAGCGTGGAGACGAGCTGCCGCTGCAGCCGAGTGATCTTGTTGATCTGCTCGACCACGTGAACCGGGATCCGGATGGTTCTGGCCTGATCGGCCAGTGCCCGACCGATGGCCTGCCTGATCCACCAGGTGGCGTAGGTCGAGAACTTGTAACCCTTGGCGTAGTCGAACTTCTCGACCGCGCGGATCAGGCCGAGATTGCCCTCCTGGACCAGGTCGAGCAAGGTCATTCCCCGGCCGCTGTACTTCTTGGCGACCGAAACGACCAGGCGCAGGTTCGCCGAGACCAGCTGCTGCTTTGCCGCATGCCCGTCACGGACCAGGGTCTGCAGGTCATGCCGTAGATCCGGGGCCAGGTCGGGATCGGTGTCGAGCTTGTGCTCGGCGAACAGCCCGGCCTCGACCCGCTTCGACAGCTCAACCTCCTGCGCGGCGTTGAGCAGGGGCACCTTGCCGATCTCACGCAGGTACATGCGGACGAGGTCGGCGGTTCCGGCGTGCTCGGACGTCGCACGCGCGACAGGAGCCCCACCCGGTGCTTCCTCCTCGTCGAGAACCTCGACCCCGAGTGTGGTCAGCCGGGCGACCAGGACAGGCAGCAGTTCAAGACCGAGATCGGCGGTCTCCAGTGCCTCGCGAAGCTCGGCACGGCTGAGTTCGCCGGACTCACGTCCACGCGCGACGAGCTCGGCGACCTGAGTAACGTCGAGTTCGTCGGTATCATCGGGCACGGCGGCCAAGCCGCGGCTGGGAGCCGTGCGTACAGGAGTGGATGACCGACGAGTCCGTCGCGTGCTCACGGCACGCGTACGCGGCTCGTCGGGGCGCTCATGAAGTTCCAGGGCAGGCAGCGTCATCAGTAGCAGATCCGAAGGTCGGTGCGGGTGGCGGGTCTTGGTGCTTGCACGTATGGGCAACGTCTGGAGACGTCTCTCCCATTCCGCGTTCAGACACAACCGGACGTAAGCGATCGCCGGGTCTACGAAGCAGTGTAGACCCTCACCCTCGGGACGCTGCACCCGCTGTCGCGAAGAGTACTCCGCAGATCGGCCGGTGTGTCACGAATAACTAATTATCTCTTCAGCTCTCCATATCCGCGAGGCAAGAACAAGACTAGCCACGACGATCCATCAACATGACCACAATTATGACAGACGGACCGTAACAATCGTCACTTAGAGCAACTGACAACAGGGGGGTCGGGCCGCGGGGTTTGGCACCCGCCCCTGTTACCGGGCGCTTGGAGCAACCGCCGTGGCAACGACCGGCAACAACTGGCAACGACGTGGCCGGGGACGCACAGGCGGAATCTGATGGGCGGTGTTCGCGTCCCCCGGTACCCTCGCACGATGTCGTTACCGGTCCTGTCGTCCGAGGTGCTCGCCGAACTCCGAACGTCCGCGATCCGGGTGCTCCAGGACAACGATCTGGGCGACGCGACACGACCGTCCCCGACGCTCTACCCCCACCAGTGGCTATGGGACAGCTGCTTCATCGCCATCGGACTTCGCTGCGTCGACCCCGAGCGGGCCTGCCGGGAAATCCTCTCGTTGCTACGGGGCCAATGGCCCAACGGCATGATCCCGCATGTCATCTTCTCCGGGTCCGGCAGTTACCACGCCGGGCCCGACCGGTGGCGTTCCGATCTTGTCAACACCGCCCCGGGGCAGGTGCAGACGACCGGCGTCACCCAGCCTCCGATGATCGCCGAGGCCGTCGTCCGCATCGGCGAGGTGCTTGACCCGGCCCGGCGACGGGACTTCTACCACGCGGTCTACCCGGGCCTGGTGCGCTACCACTGCTGGCTGTACCGCGAACGCGACCCCGACGACACCGGGCTGGTCACCCTCGTCCACTCGTGGGAGTCGGGGATGGACAACACTCCCACCTGGATGGAGCTGACGCGCCGTGCGGCTCCCATCCCCCTGAAGCTCATCCGCCGGCTCAACGGGGACAGCGCACTCGACGCGCTGCGCCGGGACAACAAGGAGGTCCCAGCCGACCAGCGACTGTCCGCTACCGACCTTTTCACTCTTTACCACCTGGTCGGGGAGCTACGCGACGCCCGTTACGACTTCCGCCGGATCCGGGCCTCCCGTGTTCCCCTGGTTCAAGACGTTGCCTTCAACGCGATTCTCGCCCGCGCGAACGACCACCTGCGCGACATCTCCACCGAAATCGGCGAGAAGCTGCCCGATCAGCTCCTGCGCTCGGCCCGCCGGACCAGGGCGGCGTTCGCCACCCTGTTCGCCGACGGCATGTACTGGAGCCGTGACGCACGTTCCGGCAAGCTGATCCGAAGGCCCACGATCGCCGGCTTCCTCGCGCTGTACGCGGGTGTCGTGCCCCCCGCCAGTGTCGAGGACCTTGTCACCCGAATGACCGCGCAGCGATTCTGGCCCACCCACGGCATCGCCAGCACCCCCACTGACGATCCCGACTTCCAGCCACGCTGCTACTGGCAGGGTCCGGTATGGGTGAACATGAACTGGCTGCTCGCCGACGGGCTCGACCGTGCCGGCCGCGGCGAGCTCGCCGAACTGCTGCGCACCGACACGATCTCCATGATTGCGGGCTCCGAAGGACTGTATGAGTACTACTCGCCGTTCGACGGTGCCGGGGTGGGTAGCAACCACTTCTCCTGGACGGCGGCCCTGCTCCTGGACCTGCTCGACGGCCGGAGGCCCACGCACCACATGCCGTCCGCCCGGAAAGTTCTGGACGGGGAACACCTGAGCCGGCGCGGCGGC
>NZ_CAAAFT010000410.1:0-5438 GCF_900634765.1 Candidatus Protofrankia californiensis
GACCGGACAACAGGTCAGGGCCATACCCGAACGGGCCCGCCACCACCCCGGACCCGCCACCCCGAACGATCAGCTGCAGCCGCTGGTGGAACCGCACTGTTCGCACACGTAGCAACTGCCCGCGGGACGCATAGTGACCCCGCAGGTGAAGCACAGCGGCGCGTCCACCACGTTCTGGGCCGACATCGACTCACCCGGTGGTACCTCCCGTGGCATCGCGGCCCGTACCTCCCGCGCCGAGACCCCCACCTGGTGGGTGTGGATGGCCTCGACAGGCACCGGCACGGACCCGGTGGTGGCGCCAGGAGCCGCCCCGATACCGGCCGCCCCGGCCGCCTCCGCGTCAGCCGCATCGGCCACTTCGGCCGCATCCGCCGAGCCGGACCCGCCGTACTGTCCGGTGAGCTGGCGAGCCCGCTCCTGCGCGCTCAGGACACCGAGCTCCGCACGGGTCTGCTCGGGAAGATAGTCCAGGGCGAGGCGGCGGAAGAGGTAGTCCATCACCGACTGGGCGATCCGCACGTCCGGGTCGTCGGTCATGCCAGCCGGTTCGAAGCGCATGTTGATGAACTTGCGGACGTAGGTCTCCAACGGGACGCCGTGCTGGAGCGCGATCGAGACCGCAATGGCGAACGCATCCATCACGCCGGACAGGGTCGAGCCCTGTTTCGACATCTTGATGAAGACCTCGCCGAGCCCGTCGTCCGGATATGACCCGGCGGTCAGGTACCCTTCGGCACCACCCACGGTGAAAGAGACGGTCTGCGATTGGCGGATCTTCGGCAGACGGCGTCGGACCGGGCGGTGCTCACCTGACGGTGCGACGGCGACGTCCACGGCCGAATCCCCGCTCACGCCTGCGGCCGCGGACTTCTTCGCGCCACGCAGGTCCGACAGCGGCTGGCCGACCTTGCAGTTGTCCCGGTAGATTGCCAGTGCCTTGAGACCGAGTCGCCAACCCTCCAGGTAGATCTGCTCGACGTCCTCGACCGTGGCCGACGTGGACATGTTGACGGTCTTGGAGATGGCTCCCGACAGGAACGGCTGGACCGCCGCCATCATCCGGATGTGGCCCATCGGGCTGATGGCCCGCTCCCCGATCGCGCAGTCGAAGACCTCGTAGTGTTCGCGGCGCAGACCGGGAGCGTCGATGACGTGACCGTGCTCGGCGATGTACTCGACAATCGCCTCGACGGTCTCCTCGGCATAGCCCAGAGCGCGCAGCGCGGCGGGAACCGTCTGGTTGACGATCCGCATGCTGGAGCCACCGACCATCTTCTTCATCTTTACCAACGCGAGGTCGGGTTCGATGCCGGTGGTGTCACAGTCCATCGCCAGGCCGATCGTGCCGGTCGGGGCGAGCAGGCTGACCTGCGCGTTACGCCATCCGTACTTCTCCCCGACGCTTTGTGTACGTTCCCACTCGCGGACGGCGACGGCGAGTACCCGCGCGTCGTCGGTCCCGACCGTGCGGACGGTGTCCGTGGCGGCGGCATGCTTGCGGATCACCCGGCGGTGGGCGTCGGTGTTGCGTGCGAAGCCGTCGTAGGCCCCGAGAGCCGCCGCGAGTTCCGCCGAGCGGCGGTAGGCCGTTGCGGTCATCAGCGACGTGATGGCCGCGCCCATGGCCCGGCCGCCCTCGGAGTCGTATGCGCGGCCGGTAGCCATCAGCAGTGCGCCGAGGTTGGCGTAGCCGATGCCGAGCTGGCGGAACATCCGGGACACCCGGGTGATCTCCGGGGTCGGGAAATCCGCGAAGCAGATCGAGA
The DNA here is from genome assembly GCF_900634765.1 of Candidatus Protofrankia californiensis. Classification (NCBI taxonomy): domain Bacteria; kingdom Bacillati; phylum Actinomycetota; class Actinomycetes; order Frankiales; family Frankiaceae; genus Protofrankia; species Candidatus Protofrankia californiensis. Next base: position 1,770 of record NZ_CAAAFT010000410.1, read on the forward strand.
TGTCCATCGCAGTGATGATCAGTTCAACGGCTGCCACGAACGCGTCGGCGTCGAAACTGAGGTCCTTGCGCAGGAACTTCATCAGGTTGAGCGACGCCAGGTTGCAGCTAGAGTTGTCCAGATGCACGTACTCGCTGCAGGGGTTGCTGGCGCTGATCCGACCGGACTCCGGGCAGGTGTGCCAGTCGTTGATCGTGTCGTCGTACTGGATCCCGGGGTCGGCGCAGTCCCACGCCGCCTGGGCGATCGTACGGAACAGCGACCGGGCCGAGATGGTCTCGACCGTGCACCCGTCGAGCCTGGCCCGCAGGCCGAAGTCGGCGTCGTCGATGACGGCCCGCATGAACTCGTCCGTCACCCGAACGGAGTTGTTGGCGTTCTGGTACTGCACCGAGACGATGTCACGACCGCCGAGGTCCATGTCGAAGCCGGCGTCCCGCAATGCACGGATCTTGCTTTCCTCGCGGGACTTGGTCTCGACGAAGTCGACGATGTCCGGATGATCGACATCGAGCACGACCATCTTCGCGGCCCGCCGGGTTGCGCCGCCCGACTTGATCGTGCCGGCCGAGGCGTCGGCTCCGCGCATGAAGCTCACCGGGCCCGAGGCGGTGCCGCCTGAGGACAACAGTTCCTTGGACGATCGGATACGCGACAGGTTCAGCCCGGCGCCCGACCCGCCCTTGAAGATCAGACCCTCTTCCCGGTACCAGTTGAGGATCGACTCCATCGTGTCGTCGACCGAGAGGATGAAGCAGGCCGAAACCTGCTGCGGCGCGGACGTGCCGACGTTGAACCACACGGGGCTGTTGAAACTGAACACCTGATGCAGCAGCATCCAGGTCAGCTCGTGCTCGAAGATCTCGGCGTCCGCCGCCGAGGCGAAGTACCCGTTCTCGGCGCCGGCCGCGCCGTACGCGCGCACGACCCGGTCGATGAGCTGACGCAGGGACCACTCGCGGGAGGAGCTGCCGAGCGCACCACGGAAGTACTTGCTCGTGACGATGTTCGTGGCGTTCACCGACCAGAAGTCGGGGAACTCCACCCCGCGTTGCTCGAAGTTGACCGAACCGTCCCGCCAGTTGGTCATGACGACGTCCCGCAGTTCCCAGGTGACCTCGTCATAGGGGTGGACGCCCGGCGAGGTGTTGACGCGTCGCACCTTCAGGCCGGCGGCCTTGGTGGCGGACTTGCTCGCTTTCGTGCCGCGGTTGTCGGTCATGGCGCTCCTCGTCTGGCGTCGGTCGGATGGTGTCTCTCACCGGCTGTCTGACGTGTCGTGCTGTCTGACGTGTCGTGTCAGGGGTGCGTGGCTACGACGGCGACTGCCTGGCCTGCCCCCGCAGATCGGCGATCGCCGTCTCGAAGTCCTCCAGGGAGCCGAAGGACAGATACACCGAGGCGAACCTCAGGTAGGCGACCTCGTCGAGCTCCCGCAGCGGCCCAAGAATCGCCCGGCCGATCTCGTCCGAGGGAACCTCGGCAGCCCCCGACGCACGCAACGTGTCCTCGACCAGCTGGGCGAGCTGGGCCAACGCGTCCGCCTCGACCGGTCGACCCTGACATGCCCGGCGCACGCCCGCGATCACCTTCCCGCGACTGAACGGCTCGGTGACACCGCTGCGCTTGATGACTCGTAGTGACGCCTCTTCGATTGTCGTGAAACGCCGGCCGCAGGACGGACACGATCGACGTCGACGAATCGCGGCGCCCTCCTCAGCCTCCCGACTGTCGACAACCCTGCTGTCGGGGTGTCGACAGAACGGACACCGCACGGACAACCCCCAAGATTTTGTCGACTTACAGCCACGTAACTACAAGATGTTGTGGTCAACAGTAGGACTGGACACCACGACCTGGCAAGTCGCCAGCATGTGGGTCCCTCATGGCAAACGGAGCGTCTGACCAGGGACGAGATCGATCGTCTCAAGCCGGTTCAGACCGGCCAGGCGCGCCACGACCACCCGGGTGTCACCGTCGGGAGCCAGCACGCGGGCGATACCCCACAACGTCTCCCCGGGCCGAACCACGTGAACGCGAGTTGCTCCGTCACCCCTGGTCGGCGCGGCCGACGACGTCACCCGGGCTACGGATAGAACCAGGCAGGACACCACCATAACGAGGATAACCAGGACAACTCGACCCCGCCCGGTCAGCCTCAACGGGGGCTCAACCGACCTCTGCACCATCCACCTCCCCAACTTTCACCAGCACGTGCCACTTCCAACAACATGATCAACGAACACCTGTTCGATCGAACATCTGGTCGATTTTGTACCGCACGACTCCGACAGAATCGTCATGACACGCTCGAACAGACGTTTGAGATATTCAGCCGCGGCGGTTACGGTCGTAGCGATCAGATCCAGGTCGTGACCGCCAGCTCCGGTTCACGGCAAAACGTCAGGTATGCCGGGAGCGGAGTCTGCCATGACCGACAACGAAGGAGAGCGGCAGGCATGACCACCGACCAGAACCGCACCCGCCGTGGCCGGCCCCCACGTGGCTCCGTACGCGACCTGCCGGACGGACCGGCAAACGCCTCGGGCCTGACACCCCGCCAGCGCAAGGTGCTTGAGGTGATCCGCAACGCCGTCGAGCGCCGAGGATACCCGCCGAGCGTGCGTGAGATCGGTGATGCGGTGGGGCTCACGAGCACCAGCAGCGTCGCACACCAGCTGAAGACGCTGGAGGAGAAGGGCTTCCTGCGTCGCGACCCCCACCGCCCACGGGCCATGGAGGTCCTGTCCGCGCAGGCGCCGGTACGACCGGTGGTACGGGAGGCTCCTCCCGCCGGCACGCCCACGGAAGGCCTGCCGGCGACCGACGCCACGCCGGACGCTCCCGCGCAGGCGGCGTACGTACCGGTCCTCGGCCGTATCGCGGCGGGCGGCCCGATTCTCGCCGAACAGGCAGTCGAGGACGTCTTCCCGCTCCCCCGCGAGATCGTGGGCGAGGGCACACTGTTCACCCTGCGGGTCATCGGTGATTCCATGGTCAATGCCGCGATCTGCGACGGTGACTGGGTGGTCGTCCGCCAGCAGCCGGTCGCGGACAGCGGCGAGATCGTCGCCGCGATGATCGACGGTGAGGCGACGGTCAAGACGCTGCGCCGCCGTGACGGCCACGTGTGGCTCGAACCGCAGAACCCGGCTTATGCTGACATTCCGGGTGACAGTGCGACGATCCTCGGCCGGATCGTCGCGGTCCTTCGCCGGGTCTGATCCTCCCGGGGGTGAACATGGACGTAGGCGTCGACCGGCGCACAGCCGGTCGGGTCGTAACTGTCGTCGGGCCGACAGCGGCCGGCAAGAGCGACCTGGCGATCAGTCTGGCCGTCGAGCTGGGCGGGGAGATCGTCAACGCCGATTCCATGCAGCTCTACCGAGGCATGGACATCGGTACCGCCAAGATGCCGCCGGAAGAACGAAGAGACGTCCCTCACCACCTGCTCGACGTCTGGGACGTCACCCGTGCCGCTGACGTGGCGTCCTACCAGAGGCTGGCCCGAGGGGTCATCGACGATCTTCTGGCTGCCGGCCGCACGCCGGTGCTCGTGGGCGGATCAGGGCTCTACGTCCGGGCCGTCATCGACGACCTCGCCTTTCCCGGCACCGACCCGGCTGTCCGGGCGCGCCTGGAGCGGGAGCTGTCCGAGCGGGGCGCGGC
>NZ_CAAAFT010000410.1:6028-10039 GCF_900634765.1 Candidatus Protofrankia californiensis
GGTCTATGACGTGGTTCAGATCGGCGTCGACCATCCGCAGCTCGACGCGAGGATTGCCGACCGCGTGGCGGGCATGTGGGCCGCCGGCATGGTCGAGGAGGTCCGGGCACTCACCGGCACGGGCCTGCGGGACGGTCCCACCGCATCCCGGGCGGTGGGCTACGCCCAGGTTCTCGCCTGGCTCGACGGCGCGCTCGATTCGGCCGAGTCGGCCCGGCTCGCGACAATTGCCGCGACGCGCCGATTAGCTCGCAGACAAAGGTCGTGGTTTCGGCGCGATCCTCGCATAATCTGGCTGGACCGTCCCGACGTCGAACAGGTGGCGGGCATGGTCGGCTCGGCCTGACGTGCGACGGGCCCGCGGCCCGTTCTTCCCGTCGTCTGGAGACATCTGTGACCGCGATCGAGTTGAACCTCGTCCCGGCCCTGTGTGCCGCGTTTGACGACGGGTCGTTACAACTGCACTACCAACCCGAGGTTGACCTGCGCAACGGGTCGGTTCCCGCGATGGAGGCGTTCCTGCGGTGGCAACATCCCGACCGGGGGCTGATGAGCCCGTCGCAGTTCATGCCGGTCGCCGAAGCCGCTGGCCTGTCCGAACAGGTCGGCCGCTGGGTGTTACGGACCGCTGTGGCTGAGGCACGGACATGGCACGAAATGGCTGCGGGAACCGCGATTCGCCCACCCCGACTGTGGGTGAACGTGACCGCCGACCAGCTGACCCGACCGAGCTTCGCGATCGAGGTGGAACAGCTCATGCACGGGCGTGCGCTGCCACCGGGAGCGCTCGGGCTGGAGTTCACCGAGCAGACCCTGGGCCTCGCGCGCGTCGGAGTGCCCCGGCTGCTGGCCCGGCTGCGCTCGTTCGGACCGGCCATAGGCGTCGACGGTTTCGGCACCTGGTACGCGTCTTTGTCCACCCTCGACGTCCTGCCGCTGGACATGGTGAAGATCGACGGCCGGTTCCTCCACGCGATGCAGCGAGACCTGGAGGGTGAGGCGGTGCTGGCCTCGATTATCACGTTGGCTCACCGGCGTCGGATGGTCGTAACCGCCGAAGGCGTCGACAGCGTGGTCACGGCGTCCCGGCTGGCCGCGATGCACTGTGACCGGGCAGCCGGCCGCCTGTTCTGCCCACCCGTCCCCACCGACGACGCCCGGATGATTGCTCTGGGCCGGGGCCGACCGAACCGGTGGCGCCAGCGCTCCCGACCGGCCGGCGCCGCCGCCGGCGGCGGCACGAGCCGCACGGCACCCACCCCCGCCGACCGCGCCACAGCCACCGGCACGATCCCGATGCCGACCCCGGCCGCTGTCAGCTGACCGGCACGCCCTCGCCCGGCGCAGCCCCGGCCGTCGGCAAAAAGCAGTCGCGACCTCTGACTGGACGTGGGACTCTGCGATAAAGGAGTTGCCGGCCGCGGACGGCCGCCGGGATCAGGCGGAGCGCACCGCCCCGCAGCCGCAGCCGGCTCGACCGGACGTGAGGCCGGCGCCCAGCAACACCAGGGATAAGCCCCACCAGAGAAGAGCGACATGACGTTTCCCGCCACCGATGGCCCCGACCACGACCACGACCGGCTTTTCAGCACCTCGAGTGAAGAGTTCTTCGACGCCTCCGGTGAAGGGCTCGACCTCGCCGACCGTTCCGCCCTGCGCCGAGTACCGGGCCTGGCGACCGAGCTCGACGACGTCACCGAGGTCGAGTACCGCCAGCTCCGCCTGGAAAGAGTGGTCCTCATCGGCGTGTGGACCTCGGGTACGGCCTGCGAGGCGGAGACCTCCATGGCCGAACTCGCGGCGCTGGCAACCACGGCCGGCTCGGTCATCCTGGACGCGCTCGTACAGCGTCGGAACACTCCCGACGCCGCGACATACGTCGGCTCCGGCAAGGCACGCGAACTGCGTGACGTCGTCACCGCCACCGGCGCCGACACGGTCATCTGCGACGGCGAGCTGACCCCCGGCCAACTGCGGCAGCTGGAGGATGTCGTCAAGGTCAAGGTCATCGACCGGACCGCACTGATCCTCGACATCTTCGCCCAGCACGCCACGTCCCGGGAGGGCAAGGCTCAGGTCGAGCTCGCTCAGCTGCAGTACATGTTGCCGCGGCTGCGGGGCTGGGGTGAGTCGATGTCACGATCCGGTGGCGGTATGGGGACCGGTGGTGGCATCGGCACCCGCGGCCCCGGCGAAACCAAGATCGAAACAGACCGGCGGCGCCTGCGCGCGCGCATGGCCAAACTTCGCCGCGAACTCGCCGGGATGAAGACCGTCCGGGCGACCAAACGGTCGTCGCGGCAGCGTAGCGGTGTCCCCGCAGTCACGATCACCGGTTACACCAACGCCGGCAAATCCTCGCTGCTCAACCGGCTGACCGGCGCCGGGGTACTGGTCGAGGACGCGCTGTTCGCCACCCTGGACCCGGCTGTGCGGCGGGCCACGCTTCCCGACGGCAGGACGTTCACCCTCGCCGACACCGTCGGCTTCGTCCGCCACCTGCCGCACCAGATCGTGGAGGCGTTCCGCTCCACCCTGGAGGAGGTCGCCGACGCCGACCTGCTGCTGCACGTGGTCGACGGTTCGCACCCCGACCCGATGTCACAGATCTCCGCGGTCCGCACGGTGGTCAACGACATCGACGCCGGGGACGTACCCGAGCTGGTGGTGGTGAACAAGATCGACGCCGCCGATCCGGACATGCTCGCCCGGTTGCGCCACAGCGTCCCCGACGCGGTCTTCGTGTCGGCCCGCACCGGGGACGGGCTTTCCACCCTGGTGGACGTGTTGACCGAGCGCGTTCCCCACCCCGACGTCGAGGTGTGCGTGCTGGTGCCGTTCACCCGTGGAGATCTGGTGTCACGGGTGTACGCCTCGGGGGAGGTCCTCGATCTCGAACACACGGCGACCGGTACGCTCCTGCGGGCACGCGTACCGGTCGGGCTTGCCTCCCAGCTCGCAGCCTTCCTCCTCGAGCCGGCCTGAGGCTTACAACTACGACTTACAACTACGCAGCCTGCTGGCCCACGCCATTGCGCCAGAACTCGACCAGCACCGCGGCGGTGGCCTTCGGGTTCTCGGTCGCCGGTGAGTGTGCCGCCCCAGCGATCACCTCATAGCGGGCGTCCAGGCGCGCCGCCATCTCCGCCTGCAGACGGGGTGGCCAGGCGTCGTCAGCGATCCCGTGTGCGACCAGTACGGGTACATCCGCGTCACCGACGGTGGCAGCAAGTTCGCTGACGCGATCGGGCTCGTCCAAGAGCTGTTCCCCCATGACCCGAAGGCCGACGTCACTGCTCGCGAAGAACCGGCGCTCGAGGAACTCAAGGCCAGCAGGTGGGTACACGGCGGTGTCCGCGACCCGGACAGCAGCCCACACCGCGTCCCGGCCGCTGCGGTTGTACACGACCCGCATCGCCCGCAACGCGATCCGCCGAGGACCGACGATCCCGGCGGGGCCGGAACTGAGCAGTACAAGGCTTGCCACACCCGACGGCCGTGCAATGACCGCGGCCCTTGCGACCAGCCCCCCGAAGGAATGACCGAGCAGATGCACCGGCCGACCGATCTCGTCGACCACCCGACCGACATGCCCGGCGAGAGCTTCGACGGTACATTCCCATTCCGGGTTGGTAGCGGGTGACTCGTACTGGCCGTGCTGGTCCACCGCGATCACGTCGAACCCGGCCTGCGCAAGACGAGGAATGATCAGTAGAAAGTCCTCCTTGCTTCCGGTGTAACCGGGCAGCAGGACCACCGGCGGGTCGACGGACGATCCGGCTCGCAGCACCGCCAGGCCCGCGCAGGTCGAGCGCTGTACCCCGGACGGCAATTCCGTCGACGTCGAGACCATTGCTAAGAACTCCCCCGCTCCCACACGGCGACCACGTACCCCACACCGTAAGGGGCGGCGACATACTCAGCACGAGACGCCCATGACCACGTGTGCGTGTCGCTCATGGTCGTGTCCTGGTCGTGCGTGGTGACGGCGAGGCTTGCACCGGCAAGCAC
>NZ_CAAAFT010000410.1:10064-19606 GCF_900634765.1 Candidatus Protofrankia californiensis
CGGCGAGGCTTGCACCGGCAAGCACCTGCCACGACGCACGACCGGCCGCCATCAGCTCGCGCGAGAGACCGGGGTCCAGCCGCAGCAGCGCGGCCGCGTCGCCACCGGCGAGCGCCGCCGCCACCGCGCCGTCGTGGGCGGCTGCGCGGCTGTCGAATCCGCCGGGCGCACCGACCGTCCGCCGCGCGCTGCTGTCGCCCATCACCAGCAGGGCGACCCGATCCGCCGAGCGGGCAAGCTCGACGCCGATCCGCGCAGCATCCGCCGCGGTGGTCGTCGCGCTCACACCGAAGCCGGTGACCGCCCCTTCCCACGAGGTCTGCCCGAGCAGCCAGGCTCCGACCGTCAGCGACAGCGGCAGGGTCGGCCGGTTCGGGGCCGGGACTGGTACGCAGGAGCCCGCGGCGCGTCCCAGCGTGACCGACAGCGGCACGCCGTAACCGGCCAGCGTCCCGGACTCGCCAGCGGCACAGGGCTGGGTCCATGGCGCGTCACCGACGACGACGACCAGGTCCGGGGCACCCGCCGCGAGCCGGCGCACAGCCTGGATCGCCGGTTCCCGTACCGCGACGGGTTCACCACCGGCAATCTCGGGGACGAGCAACGGTGGATGCGGACAGACCGCCGCCGCGACCAGCGTCACCGTCGGAGTGTCGGCATACCGAGATCGGTCGACCGTCGACCCTGCTCAGGGCCCGCGAGGGCACCCTGAGCGGCCTCCCACCACAGGTCACCGGCCCGGGTCCGCCGGTGGGCCAGCAGCGGACCGTCCGCAACGAGGTGGTGGGGCGCACCCCGCGTGACCATCGCCTGTACCACGTCACCTGGACGGATCAGGGCGGCCGACGGTGCACCGAGATGGACCAACCGGCCGTCACGGGCGCGACCGGAACGCCGCCCGGTGGCGGCGTCCTTGCGCCCCTCCCCCTCGACGACGAGGACTTCCACCCGCTGGCCGACAAGCGCGCGGTTGCCCTCCCAGGAGATCTCCTCCTGGACGGCCGCGAGCCGCTCGTAACGGTCCCGTACGACGACCGGGTCGACCTGACCGTCCATCGTGGCAGCCGGTGTTCCCTCCCGCGGGGAGTACTGGAAGGTGAAGGCGCCGGCGAACCGCGCCTCGCGCACCACGTGCAGGGTGTCGACGAAGTCGGCCTCCGTCTCGCCCGGGAAGCCCACGATGATGTCGGTGGTGATGGCGGCGTGCGGCATCACGGTCCGGACCCGCTCGAGGATTCCCAGGAAGCGCTCCTGCCGATAGGAGCGGCGCATCCGTCGCAGTACGACGTCCGACCCCGACTGCAGCGGCATGTGCAGCTGCGGGCAGACGTTCGGGGTCGCCGCCATGGCCTCGATCACGTCGTCGGTGAAGTCCCGCGGATGCGGTGAGGTGAACCGCACCCGCTCCAGCCCGTCGATCGTCCCGCAGGCACGCAGCAGCTTTGCGAACGCCCCGGGATCACCCAGTGACCGGCCGTAGGAATTCACGTTCTGACCGAGCAGGGTGATCTCGAGGACGCCCTCGTCGACCAGTGCCTCGACCTCGGCCAGCACATCCCCGGGACGCCGATCGGTCTCCTTGCCCCGCAGACTCGGCACGATGCAGAAGGTGCACGTGTTGTCACAGCCGACGCTGATACTCACCCACGCCGAATGGTGCGTCGAGCGGCGGGAGGGAAGCGCGCTGGGGAAGACCTCCAGCGCCTCGACGATCTCGACCTCGGCCGCCGCGTTGTGCCGCGCGCGCTCGAGCAGTGCGGGCAGCCGGTGCAGGTTGTGGGTACCGAACACGACATCCACCCAGGGAGCCCGCTCGGTGATCGTTCCGCGGTCCTTCTGCGCGAGGCAACCGCCGACCGCGATCTGCATACCCGGGTGGTGTTTCTTCGCCGGATACATCTGACCAAGATTGCCGTAGAGCCGGTTGTCGGCGTTCTCGCGCACGGCGCAGGTATTGAACACCACCACGTCCGGAGTGACATCAGCGGCTGCGGGCACGTAGCCAGCGGCCTCCAGCATGCCGGCGATCCGCTCGGAGTCGTGGACGTTCATCTGACATCCGAATGTCCGGACCTGGTAACTGCGGGGACTCACGCAGCCAGCCTACGGCGCAGGCGCAACCAGACGACGACTCCCACCATCTGACGATCATTCTAGCGTGCGGTCTCGACGGCGCGGGTCTCCCGAACCACCGTGACACGGATCTGACCGGGATAGGTCAGCTCGTCCTCGATCTGCTTGGCGACATCACGGGCCAGCATGTGCGCAGCGATGTCGTCCACCTCGTCCGGCACGACCATTACCCGGACCTCACGGCCGGCCTGCATCGCGAAGACCTTTTCGACACCCGGACGTTCAGCGGCGATCTGCTCGATGCGTTCGAGCCGCTTGACGTAGGACTCCAGGCTCTCCCGACGGGCACCCGGTCGTCCACCGGAGATCTGGTCGGCGGCCTGGGTGAGAACCGCCCCGATCGAACGCGGCTCGACCTCGTTGTGATGCGCCTCGATGGCATGGACGACCTCCTCGTCCTCGCCGTAACGGCGGGCAATCTCGGCGCCGATGAGAGCATGACTGCCCTCCACCTCGTGGGTCAGCGCCTTACCGAGGTCGTGGAGCAGGGTTCCCCGCTTGGCCAGTGCTGGTGGAAGTCGTAGCTCGGCAGCCATGATCCCCGCCAGGTGAGCGGACTCGACGAGGTGCGCCAGGACGTTCTGGCCGTAGCTGGTCCGGTACCGCAGCCGCCCGAGGATGGCGATCAGCTCGGGATGCATTTCCGCGACACCGGTCTGCACGAGCGCGTCCTCACCGGCCCGCAGACAGCGCGCCTCGACCTCACGCCTGGCCCGGTCGTGCTCCTCTTCGATGCGGTGCGGATGGATCCGCCCGTCTCTGACCAGGGCCTCCAGCGTGATCTTACCGATTTCGCGGCGCACCGGATCGAAGCAGCTGAGCAGAACCGCTTCGGGCGTGTCGTCAATGATGACGTTCACACCGGTGACCGACTCGAACGACCGGATGTTGCGCCCCTCACGGCCGATGATGCGGCCCTTCATCTCGTCGCTGGGCAGGTGCAGGACGGAAACGACCGACTCCGTGGTCGCCTCCGAGGCAACCCGTTGGATGGCGAGTGTAACGATCTTCCTGGCTCGCTCCTCACCCCGTTCACGGGCCTGCGCCTCGATGTCGCGGACCAGCACGGCCGCATCCCGGCGGGCGTCGGCCTCGACAACCTTGACGAGCTCGGCACGCGCCTGGGCGGCGGTGAGCCGGGCGGCGTTCTCCAGCGTCCTGCGACGTTCTTCCTCCAGGTCGACGACCTCCGCGCGCCGCCTGGCAAGTTCGGCCTCCCGGGCCGCGAGGTCGTGGTCCCTGGCCTCGATCTGACGTGCCTGTTCGTCAACGGCGGTAGCCCGGACCTCCAGACGCTGTTCGCGCTGGACGAGGCGGGCATCCCGCTCGTGAAGCTCCGCCCGCAGCACCCGCACCTCCTCCTCGGCCTGCGTCCGGAAGGTTTCGGCCGACTTCCGACCGGCCTCACGTGCCTGCGCCTCGACGAGGGAGCCACGCAACGCCGACTCCGCCTCTGCCCGCTCCCGTACCGCTCGCGCGCTCTCCTCCGCGCGGCGGAGAAGTTCCGCGGCCTCCCGCTCCGCCTGCTCGCGAAGCTCGGCAGCCTGCCTGATGATCTCAGCGGCTTCGGATTGCGCCGTTTGGAGATCGGCGCTGGGAAGCGCGGTGCGCTGACCGTCGGGAGGCTCGGTCGCTTTTACGTCGGGGTCGGCGTCGGTGTCTGCCTCGGTACGGGATCGGGAGACCCCCAGGGCCCCCGAACCCAGGACGCGAACGAGAAGCACCGTAATTACCACCAAGCCCATGAGCATGCAGGCAGCGAGCACGGCAAGGAGAACGCTCATCGGTCCTCCTCCCTCTGCCGACATTGACCCGCGATCAACGGGCCGGAACGGCGAGGGACCCACGAAACGGGCTGTTCCGGAACTATAATGCGTGTCGCTGCCGACAAACGATTGAGCCCAGGCGGATGCAGCGGCGTCCACAGACGCCGCGATCCGGGCCAGCCACCCTCGTGTGAAGTTGTTTCACGCTATCGGAACCGCGTCATCGCGGGAGCCCTCTCACCTTTGGTGAGAGTAGGTCTGCGGCTCGTGGACGGTCAAGAAAAGCTAGTCAAGCGAACCATCTGTAAGCTCTTCGGTGACCACCCGCACAACAAGATCATGATGGTAGCCGCGACGGTCGAGCAACGCGGTGAGGCGTCGGGCACGTACCTGGTTCGACAGCCGATCCATCGCCGGCATACGGCGTCGCACCAACTCCCGCGCGGCGGCCTCCTCGTCATAGGTGTCCAGGGTATCCAGGTCGGCGAGCGCCACGGACGCAACCTCCACATCGACCCCGCGGCGACGCAACTCATGAACAAGACCACGTCGCCCCAGGCTGCGGTTCGCCCGCGCGGAAGAGATCAGCGCGGTGGCAAACGCCTTGTCGTCGACAAGACCCACCTCGATCAGACGGGCCAGCACCGCCTCCGCCGTATCGGGATCCACCCCGCGCCGCCCCAGGGTGGTAGCCAGTTCCGCATGGCTTCGCGGGCGGGTCTCAAGCTGGCGCAGGCAGATCTCCCGCGCCCTGGCAGTCGGGTCCGCAGCCTCTTTCCGACCATGATCTGATGGCATCACGCCGATCAACACCTTTCCACCGACCAGGGAGCGACTCGGAGATCAAAGATCAGCTCGAAGATCGACCGGCGGCGGGGATGCTGGATCCAGGTCAATCGTCGGCACCAGGCCGAGCTTTTCCTTGATTCGCTTTTCGATCTCATTGGCGATGTCGGGGTTGTCACGCATGAAGGAGCGCGCGTTCTCCTTGCCCTGACCCAGCTGATCACCGTCGTAGGTATACCAGGCCCCCGACTTGCGGATGATACCGTGCTCGACCCCCATATCGATCAGAGAGCCTTCCCGGCTGATACCACCCCCGTAGACGATGTCGAACTCCGCCGTACGGAATGGGGGAGCCATCTTGTTCTTCACAACCTTCACGCGGGTACGGTTACCCACGGCATCCGCACCGTCCTTCAGGGTCTCGATACGACGGACGTCCAGCCGCACGGACGCGTAGAACTTGAGTGCCTTTCCGCCCGTGGTCGTCTCGGGCGAACCGAACATGACACCGACCTTCTCGCGGAGCTGGTTGATGAAGATGGCGGTGGTGCCCGAGTGTGACAGTGCGCCGGTGAGCTTGCGCAGCGCCTGGGACATCAGCCTGGCCTGCAGGCCGACGTGGCTGTCACCCATCTCGCCTTCGATCTCGGCCCTGGGCACGAGAGCCGCCACCGAGTCGATGACGATGACGTCGATCGCCCCGGAGCGGATGAGCATGTCCGCGATCTCCAGCGCCTGTTCACCGGTGTCGGGCTGGGAGACCAGCAGCGCATCGGTATTGACCCCGAGCTTGGCTGCGTAGTCGGGGTCGAGCGCGTGCTCGGCATCGATGAAGGCCGCGATCCCACCGGCTGCCTGGGCGTTCGCGACCGCGTGCAACGCGACGGTCGTCTTCCCGGACGACTCCGGGCCGTAGATCTCCACGACGCGCCCGCGTGGAAGCCCGCCGATGCCCAGCGCCACGTCCAAGGCTATGGAACCGGTTGGGATGACCTGGACCGGTGGGCGGGTGTCGTCACCGAGCCGCATCACCGAGCCCTTGCCGAACTGCTTGTCGATCTGTGCGAGGGCGTTCTCCAACGCCTTCTCGCGGTCGAGTCCTGCCATGGGAGTCGCTCCAGGCTGAGGTCGTCGAGTCTTGGCCACGATGGCGACGGTAGGGGGCGGGTCCGACAATTTCGAGCGCCGGGTAGTGCCTGTGGACAACTGGACGGTCGGAGGAGACACGATCATGGCCTTTCTCGCACCACCGGGGAACCTCGGTACTCGACATCCACAGTAGGCGAACACGCGTTCGACCACATGGTCGACACGCCGGAGGCTCCAGCGGCTTTTCAGGACCCGTCCCGGATCTCAGCACTCCCGGATCTTCAGCGTTCGCGCGCGGGCAGGTCGAACTCCTCGCACACGGCCCGCCAGACGTCCTTGACGTCGTCACCGCGGGTGAGGGCCTCGTCGACCGTGGCCCCGCCGAGCCCGGCGACAACATGGTCGCGGGCAACCGACTCCGCATACCCGGAGCCGAACTGCTTGTTCATTCGCGCCCAGAATTCGGTCAGTCGCACAGCTGCAAGTCTGCCTTTCCCGGGAGGCAGACTCGAAGGCATGCCCGTCCCGTCCCTCCTCGCGCTGTTCTCAGCCCCCACCCGGGCCTGGTTCGAAAGCGTGTTCCCCGCGCCCACTCCCGCGCAGGCAGGCGCGTGGAAGGCGATCGGCCACGGGGACAACGTCCTGGTCGTCGCCCCGACCGGCTCGGGCAAGACACTCGCCGCCTTTCTGTGGTCACTGGACCGGATCGCCCGCACCGACCCACCGGCGGAACCCTCCCGGCGCTGCCGCGTGCTCTACGTCAGCCCGCTCAAGGCGCTGGCCGTGGACGTCGAACGCAACCTGCGAGCCCCGCTCGCGGGGATCCAGGCTGCCGCGGCGCGCCTCGGCCGGCCCAAACCCGACGTGCGGGTGGGCATCCGGTCCGGTGACACTCCTGCTGCCGAGAGGCGGGCGTTCGGGCGTCTCCCACCAGATGTACTCATCACCACGCCCGAGTCGCTGTTCCTGATCCTGACCAGCCGGGCACGCGAGGCGCTGCGTGGGGTGGAGACGGTCATCGTGGACGAGGTGCACGCCGTGGCCGGTACCAAACGCGGCGCTCACCTTGCCCTGAGCTTGGAACGTCTCGACGCGCTGTTGGACAGACCGGCACAGCGGGTGGGTCTGTCGGCGACCGTGCGCCCGACCGAGGAGGTCGCGCGCTTCCTCGGGGGTGCCCGCGAGGTCACGGTGGTCCACCCGCCGACCGGAAAGACCCTGCGAATCGACGTGGTCGTACCGGTGGCGGACATGACCCGCCTCACCGAGACCGAGACCGGCACCGGCACCGGCACCGGCACGGAACCGACGGCGTCGATCTGGCCGGCCGTGGAGGAACGGATCCTCGACCTCGTCCTCGCGCACCGCTCGACCATCGTGTTCGCCAACTCGCGGCGGCTCGCCGAACGGTTGTGCGCCCGGCTGAACGAGGCGTACGCCAACCGCTTCCAGAACATGCCGCCCGAGCAGCGCATGCCGGCCGAGCTGATGGGCAACGCCGGGGTCGGGCGGCCCGCCGACGCGATGGAGGTGGCCCGGGCGCATCACGGCAGCGTCAGCCGGCAGCAGCGGGCGCTCATCGAGGACGATCTCAAGGCCGGCCGGCTGCCCGCGGTCGTGGCCACGTCGAGCCTGGAACTCGGCATCGACATGGGGGCCGTCGACCTCGTCGTCCAGGTCGAGTCACCGCCGAGCGTGGCCGCCGGCATGCAGCGGGTGGGACGAGCCGGGCACCAGGTCGGGGCCGCCAGCCGGGGGGTGATCCTGCCCAAGCACCGCGGCGATCTGCTGCCGTGCGCCGTCGTCGCCGAACGGATGCGCGACGGCGGGATCGAGGAACTTCGGTATCCGCGTAACCCACTGGACGTGCTCGCCCAGCAGATCGTGGCGATGGTCGCGATGGACCCCTGGCAGGTCGACGACATCGCCGCGCTGGTCCGCCGGGCAGCTCCGTTTGCGACGCTGCCACCCTCCGCCCTGGATGCGGTACTGGACATGCTCTCCGGCCGGTACCCCAGCGACGACTTCGCCGAGCTGCGCCCCCGCGTCGTCTGGGACCGGGCCACCGGCACGCTCACCGGCCGGCCCGGCGCCGGACGGCTGGCGGTCACCAGCGGCGGCACCATCCCCGACCGCGGCCTGTTCGGCGTCTTCCTGGTGGGCGAGAAGGCAAGCCGGGTCGGCGAGCTGGACGAGGAGATGGTGTACGAGTCCCGGGTCGGTGACGTCGTCCTGCTCGGATCGTCCAGCTGGCGGATCGAGGAGATCACCCCCGACCGGGTGCTGGTGACCCCGGCGCCGGGCCGGCCGGGCCGACTGCCGTTCTGGCACGGTGACGCACCCGGGCGTCCGGCCGAACTCGGTCGCGAGATCGGCACCTTCACCCGTGAACTGGCCCGCCTGGGCACCGAGGGCGCACGGGAACGCCTCCGGGCAGCCGGGTTCGACGAGTGGGCCGCCGACAACCTGCTCTCCTATCTCGCCGAACAGCGGGAGGCCACCGGTCGTCTCCCGGACGACCGGACGATCGTCGTCGAGCGTTTCCGGGACGAGCTCGGTGACTGGCGGCTGGCGGTCCACTCACCCTTCGGCGCCCCCGTGACCGCGCCATGGGCGCTGGCCATCGGCGCACGGCTACGCGATCGCTACGGCGTCGAGGTGCAGATCATGCACTCCGACGACGGCGTCGTCGCGCGGATACCCGACGCCGACCTCGCCCCCACCGCCGACGTGGCCGTGTTCGACCCCGACGAGATCAACGCGCTCGTGCGGGCCGAGATCGGTGCCAGCGCGCTGTTCGCAAGCCGGTTCCGGGAGTGCGCGGGCCGGTCGCTGCTGCTGCCACGACGCACTCCCGGCCGCCGGACACCGCTGTGGCAGCAACGGCAGCGCAGCGCCCACCTGCTGGAGGTGGCGGCGCGCTTCAACGACTTCCCGATGGTGCTGGAAACCATGCGGGAATGCCTGCAGGACGTTTTCGACGTCCCCGCGCTGGTCGGGCTGATGCGTGACGTGGCGTCGCGCAATCTGCGCGTCGTGGAGGTGGAGACCACCGCGGCGTCGCCGTTCGCCCGCTCGATGCTGTTCGGCTACGTGGCGGCGTTCATGTACGCCGGGGACACCCCGCTGGCCGAGCGCCGAGCCCAGGTACTCGCACTGGACAGCTCCCTGCTCGCCCAGCTGCTGGGCCAGGCCGACCTGCGGGAACTGATCGACACGAACGTGCTCGCGCAGATAGAGGCCGAGCTGCAGCGCCTGGCGCCCTACCGGCATGCGCGCGACGTCGAAGGGGTCGCCGACCTGCTGCGCGTGGTCGGCGACCTCAGCACGCCGGAGGCACTGGCCCGGGGCGCGACCCCGGCCTGGCTCGCCGAACTCACCGACACCCACCGTGCGCTGCGAGTCCGCATCGCCGGTGAGGAACGCTGGGTCGCGATCGAGGACGCCGGACGGCTGCGTGACGCCCTGGGCATCCCGGTACCGGTCGGTGTGCCCACGACCTTCACCGAAGCAGTCCGCGACCCACTGGGTGACCTGCTGTCCCGCTACGCGCGCACGCACGGCCCGTTCGACACCGAGGCGATCGCCCGCCGGTTCGGGTTGGGTGTCGGCGTGGTGACCGCGGGCCTGGAACGGATGCTCGCCACCGGCCGGCTCGTCCGCGGCGAGCTGCGCCCGGGTGGCACCGGCGAGCAGTGGTGTGACGACACGGTGTTGCGCACGCTGCGCCGGCGCAGCCTCGCGGCTTCCCGCCGGGACGTCGAACCC
>NZ_CAAAFT010000411.1:0-3755 GCF_900634765.1 Candidatus Protofrankia californiensis
TTCCGGACCCTGTCGGACCGGGTCGGCAGCCTCGACGACAACGCGCTCGCGAGCGCGTTGTGGGATCTGGTGTGGGCGGGCCTGGTCACCAACGACAGCCTCGCCCCGCTACGGGCCTCGCTGGGTGCCCGCCGTGGCGCTCATCCGGCCACCCGCCGCAGCCCCCGGGTGCGTCCGGCTCGCTACTCCCGCCCGACCATGCCGTCGCGGACCGGCCCACCTACGGTGGCGGGCCGCTGGTCGCTGCTGCCCGACCGGGACCCCGATCCGACCCTGCGAGCCCACGCCCAGGCCGAGATGCTTCTCGACCGGTACGGGATCGTCACCCGCGGCGCGGTCGCGGCCGAGGGAGTCCCGGGCGGTTTCGCCGGGTTGTACCGCGTCCTGTCCGCCTTCGAGGACGGCGGGCGGTGCAGACGCGGCTACTTCGTGGAGTCCCTCGGCGCGGCCCAGTTCGCCGTCCTGGGTGCGGTCGACCGGCTGCGGGCGGCCCCACCGACCTGCGGCGCGATCGTGCTCGCCGCGACCGACCCAGCGAATCCCTACGGCGCCGCATTGCCCTGGCCGGCGCCGCCGGCGGGTCAAGCCGGCGGCGGGCATCGGCCGGGACGCTCACCGGGCGCGCTTGTCGTCCTGGTCGACGGCGAGCTGATGATGTACGTCGAACGCGGTGGCAGGACGTTGCTGACCTGGACCGACGACCCCGAGCGGGTGCAGCCGGCGGTCGACGCCCTTGCACTCGCCGTGCGGGACGGCTGGCTCGGACAGCTGTCGGTGGAGAAGGCCGACGGCCAGTCGGTGCTCACCAGCGCACTCGGTCGTGCTCTGGAGCGCGCCGGTTTCCATCCCACTCCGCGCGGCCTGCGGTTGCGGGTCTGAAACACCTCGGGATCGCAGAACTGGTCAGCGCATGAGTTCGCGCAGGCCGTCGGCGAAACCGCGCAGGGCGGCGGTCCCGCGTTCGAGGCCGCCGTCGCGCCCCGCCGGTGGCAGCGTCGACGACGTCGAGGCAAGCAGGTCACTGGCTGCGGCCAGCATCCCGTCGAGTGCATCCGCGGCGGTTGTCATCGAGCTCACCAGATCCGAGATCGTGGCAGTGATCTCCGCCCGACGGCCGGGGTCGGCGACCGTACGAGCGGCCGACTCGCAGGCCAGGACCCGGCCGGCCTCGCCGCGAAGGCCGTCGACCACCTGCGCGGCCGACGCCATCGCCGCGCGGACCGTTTCAGCGGCGGCCCCGGGTGGCAACGCCCGCAGCATGGCGGCGAGCGCGACCATCGCCGCCTCGCCGCGACGCAGGGGTTCCGCGGCGGCCGAACCCCGTAACATCAACCGCGAGGGCAGCGGCGCCATCGGCAGCGGCAGGGCCGGCGGCAGCACAGGGGCCAGCCGCGCCTGACGCCAGGACAGGCCGGCCCGCACAAGCGCGCCGGCGCCCACGACCAGCCACTCCCACGTCCCGTCCAGGACCGCGGCCGCCGGGGTGAGGACGGCGACCCCGGCCCACACCCGCGCGGACGCGGCGGCGCGCCGCCGCAGGCGGGCCTGGGTACGGACCAGCCGCTGCTCGCCGCGCAGCAGGCTCCGGCGTTCGATGTCGGCGCGCAGCCAGTCCGGCAGGCGGCTGCCCAGCCCGGTCTTGCCTGCCGGCATCATCGTCAGGCGTCCGGCCGGCCGGGAGATCCCTTGTCCAGGGACAACTGATCACCGGAGCCGGCGCCGTCCGCTCTCGGTCCGGCCGACAGAGCCGTACGGATCTCGGCGAGACGGTTGGACGCCTTCGCGTCCAACGACGCCCGGCGGATCTCCAGCATCCGCGACTCCACCCCCTGGGAGGCGAGCTCGTGCCGTCCCAGGGAGATCGCGTAGCGCTGTTCGACCTTGTCCCGGACCTGCGCGAGCGTCGGGGTGTCACTCGGCGGGGTGAGCTGGGACATGCCGTCGAGCGCCTTGCTCATCTGTTCCTGCATGGCGGCGTGCTCGATCTGGGTCAGCAGCCGGGCGCGCTCGGTAAGCTGCCCCTGCAGTCGCAGGGTGTTGTCCTCTACCGCCCGGCGGGCCTGTTCGGCCGAGAGTACGGCCTGCTGGTGCAGGGCCTTGAGATCGTCGAGGGCACCCTCCGCGGCGACGAGCTGGCTGGCGAACGCCTGCGCGGTCTGCTCGTAGCGGCCGGCCGCGTCCACCTCACCGTTCGAGCTGGCCGCGTCCGCGAGAAGGACGGCCTGGCGCGCGGACTCGGTGAGGCTTTCGACCTCGTCGATCTGGCGGGCCATCCGCATCTCCAGTTGCCGCTGGTTGCCGACAACCGCGGCAGCCTGCTGCACGAGCGCCTGGTGCTGCCGCTGCGCCTCGGTAATCGCCTGGTCGATCTGGACCCGCGGATCAGCCTTCTCGTCCAGCTTCCGGTTCGCCGAGGCGGACAGATAGCGGTACAACTTGCGGACGACGTTCGCCATACATCGATCGTCGCACGTCAAGCTGGACGCTGGTGAGCCCCGGCCGTCGAAAACAAAGTCGGTTAGGCGGCACGATCGACCACCGCGGTGGTGGCGCCACCGCGGGTCTGCATGGCGGCCATCGGCGGCATCCCCGCCATCGGAGCGCCCACCCGCGCCGGTCCGCCAGCCGTGAGCTCGGCGAGCTCGAGATCGTCGCTCACCTCACGCAGCAGGTCGGCAAGCCGGACGCCGAGCGCGCCGCAGATCGAGGCGAGCAGTTCCGAGCTTGCCTCCTTCTGCCCTCGCTCGATCTCGGAGAGGTACCCGAGCGAAACCCTCGCGTTGGAGGACACCTCCCGCAGGGTCCTATGTTGATCTTGACGGCGGCGGCGCAATGCCTCGCCGAGCATGCGTCGGAGCAGGACCATCGTGCCTCCTCCTTCGTCCTCGGGCTGGGCCTTACCGTATACCTGCTGTCCACCGTGATGGCCGGCCGTTGATGCGACTGTAACCATGTAAGCAACAGGCGTCCGGCACTTCATCCCAGTCAACAAGTATGAACCGACAGGATACGCCGAAGAGCGTCCAACGCCTGGACGACCGCATAGATGCGGTTCGTACGACGGTCACCGGGGAGGCGAAGGGACCTCGTCAGCGTGCCGAAGGCACCGACCATACCTATGTGCACAGTCCCGACCGGCTTGCTCTCCTGCTCGTCGGGGCCGGCCACCCCGGTCACCGCCAGCCCGTTGGTCGCCCCCAGCAGATCCCGTACGCCCGCGGCCATCGCCGCGGCCGCCTCCGGGGACACCGCGCCGCTGGTCGCCAGCACATCCGGGTCGACCCCGAGCACGGACTCCTTGGCCTCGGTGGCGTAGGAGACCACCCCGCCGCGAAACACGGCACTGGCACCGGCGACGTCGGTGAGCCGACCCGCGACCAGCCCGCCGGTCATCGACTCGGCTACGGCGAGCGTTTCACCCCGCTCGGCAAGCAGCCGCAGGACGGTCCCCTCCAGCGTGTCGTCGTCGACGCCGTAGAGCGCTATCCCGAGGGCGGCGCGGGCCGCCTCCTCCACCGGTTCGATGAGTCTGCGGGCCTCGGCTCGGTCACCGGCGCGGGCGCTGATCCGGACCCGGGTCTGTCCGCCGCTGGCGAGAAAGGCGATCATCGGGTTGCCGACGGGGGCGAGCCTGTCGACCTCCCCGGCGAGGGCCTGGGCCACCACCGACTCCCAGACCCCGGCGGTCCGCAGGACCCGGTGCACCACGACGGCCGGCTCCCCCGCTCGGCGCAGCAGGTCCGGCAGGACCGATC
>NZ_CAAAFT010000412.1:0-8958 GCF_900634765.1 Candidatus Protofrankia californiensis
GGATGCGGGCCCGGCCCGCCCCACCCGCCCCGCTTGGCGGTCGACCGGCGTGATCGGCAGCAGGGTCCGCCGGTCACGCGGAGCGTGCGCCGAGGGCGTCTCGCCGCGCAGCACCGCGTCCAGATGGCTGCCGAGAGCCGGGTAGGCGTCGAAGCCGAGAACGGCATCGGCCTCCGGCAGACTGTCGGCGAGTTCCCGGCCGTACCGCTCGGCCAGGCAGCCCACCGCGACCACCGCTTTCGGGCCGCCGGCAGCACCGCCGGCACCTGTGGCGGCATCGCGCAGGTCGGCGGCGGCGAGCAGCGTGTCGATCGAGTCCTTCTTAGCGACGTCGACGAAGCCGCACGTGTTGACCACCACGGCGTCGGCAGCAGCTGGATCGTCGACCACGGTCCAGCCGTCCGCCCCCAGGCGCGCCGCAAGCTCCTCGGAGTCCACGTCGTTGCGGGAACATCCCAACGTGATCAGTGCAACACGGCGAACGGGGCGATCGGGCACGACGTCAGGCTACCGGGACGCCGGGTTACCAACGGCACAGTCCCCTGACGCACCCAAACCCACACGTACGGTGACAACCTGACCGGGATTGCCCCCCAGGCCCAGGTCCCGCCCGTTGCAGAAGACCTCCACCGACCCGGCGTTACCAATTTTGATCTCTACGGAGCGGGCCGCCTTCACCAACCGACTGTCGCCGGGTTGCAGGAGCTGCTGCAGCAGGACCCGTTGCGTCTCGTCCCGCATCTCCAGCCAGCTCGGTTCGTCCCGCACCGCCACCTCGACGTTCACCCCGCTCGGTGCGGTCGTCACGGACTGCGCGGGCGAGGCGGACGCCCCGGGTGCGGCCCCGGCACCAGGCGACACCGGCGAGCCCGTGGCCGCCGCCCGGGCATCGGCCGGGCCGCGCAGCGCGCTGTCGGAGCCGTTCGGGACGAGGACGGCGAGAGCGGCCAGCACACAGATCGCGACCAGTGCGACGATCACCGCGGGCATCCAGGGGAATCCCCGACGGGCTCCCGCCCCGTTCGGGATCAACGGGTCAAACGGCCGCGAAGGGAGCGCCTGCGGCTCGCTCGTCCGGCCGTGGGCCCGGTCGAATTCGGCGATCAGCGGTACGGGATCGACCCCCAACGTACCGGCAATGCTGCGGATGTGACCACGCGCATACACCGAACCGCCGCAACCGGTGAAATCGTCGATCTCCATCTGCTCGATCAGAGTGGCGCGGACGCGGGTCCGCTCACTGACGTCCGCGACCGACAGACCCTGCCTGGTGCGAGCGGCCGAAAGCACCGCACCCACACCCTCAGGGGACGGGCTGCCGGCGGACACCGTCGGGTCAGCGGACTGCATGGCCAACCTCCGCCCGGTCGGATCGGCAGTACTGACGAGTCTACGGTGGTTGGCCAGTAGCCGAAAGCACACCCTGATGATCGCCGTCGCCACTGCTAAGCATTACGCAGAGTTACCAAAAGACCTTCAAGCTCATCCGGTATAACCAACACGTCCCGCGCCTTCGACCCCTCGCTCGGACCGACGATGCCGCGGCTTTCCATGAGGTCCATCAGGCGGCCGGCCTTGGCGAACCCCACCCGAAGTTTGCGCTGGAGCATCGACGTCGACCCGAACTGGGTCGACACCACCAGCTCGACCGCCTGCACGAACAGCTGGAGGTCGTCCCCGATGTCCTCGTCGATCTCCTTCTTGGGCTCGGCCGCGCTGTCGAACACGTCCACGCGGAACGCCGGGGCCGCCTGCTCCTTGGTGTGGGCGACGATCGCCGCTATCTCCTCCTCGGAGACGAACGCGCCCTGGATGCGGGCCGGCTTGCCCGCGCCCATCGGCAGGAACAGCGCGTCACCGAGACCGACCAGCTTCTCCGCCCCGCCCTGATCCAGGATGACCCGGCTGTCCGCCAGCGAGGACGTCGCGAACGCCAGCCGGGACGGCACATTCGCCTTGATCAACCCGGTCACCACGTCCACCGACGGCCGCTGCGTGGCCAACACCAGGTGGATACCGACCGCCCGGGCCATCGCCGTGATCCGGCAGATCGCGTCCTCGACGTCGCGCGGCGCCACCATCATCAGGTCGGCCAGCTCGTCCACGATCGTCAGGATGTACGGATACGGCGTATACACCCGCTCCGACCCCGGCGGCGCCACGATCTCCCCCGCCCGGACCTTGCGGTTGAAGTCGTCGACGTGGCGGACCCCGCAGGAGGCCAGATCCTCGTACCGGTTCTCCATCTCCTTGACCACCCACGCCAGCGCGTCCGCGGCCTTCTTCGGACTCGTGATGATCGGCGTGATCAGATGCGGGATCCCCTGGTAGCTGGTCAGTTCCACCCGCTTGGGGTCCACCAGCACCAGCCGCACCTGATCGGGCGTGGCCCGCGCCAGCACACTCGTGATCAGCGTGTTGATGCAGGTCGACTTACCCGCCCCGGTCGCCCCCGCGATGAGGATATGCGGCATCTTCGCCAGGTTCGCGACCACATAGCCGCCCTCGATGTCCTTGCCGAGGCCGACCAGCAGCGGATGCGGGTTGCCCGTTGACTCCTCACTGCGCAGCACGTCACCGAGGGAGACCAGCTCCCGGTCGGTGTTCGGGATCTCGATACCCACCGCGCTCTTGCCCGGGATCGGGCTGATGATCCGCACGTCCGGGCTCTTTACCGCGTATGCGATGTTCTTGGTGAGCTGGATGATCCGCTCGACCTTCACGGCCGAACCCAGCTCGACCTCGTAGCGGGTCACCGTCGGGCCCCGGGTGAAACCGGTCACCTTGGCGTCCACCCGGAACTGGGTGAAGACGTCCGTCAGCGAGGCGATCACCACGTCTGTCGCCGCCGACCGCACCTTCGGGGGCGTGCCCTGCTGCAACAGGGTCGGTGACGGCAGGACGTAGTCACTGTCCGCCATCCCGCTCAGGTCGGGAGCGACGAAGTGCTCCACCTCGGACGGATCGGGAAGACGCGTCTGCACCGGCCCACGCCCGCGCACCTTCGGTGCTCGCCGTTCGCCAGCCCGGGCGGGCGCGGGACCGTCCGCCGGCGGCCCCTCATCCCCGGCCGCGCCGGCCGCGGGCACGCCGTCCGCGGCCCCATCGGACGCCTCGCCACCGAGCGCGTCGATGTCGAACACGTCCGGGTCCGGCACCGACCGGGAGCGCCGGCCCCGGCCGGCCCGAGCATCGCCGACCTGGGTATCCCCGGCGGGGCCGATCCCGAGCAGATCCTCCACCAGTGACCCGGGGGCCTGGGGCTGGGCCTGCGCCAGGCTGTCAGAGGCCGGCTCGCCCACCTCGTCCCTGCGCTCGTAGCCGACCATGAGCCTGTCCCGCAGCTCACGCAACTGCTCGGGGATCGCGCGGATCGGGGTCTTGGTGATCACGAGTATGCCGAACACGCTCACCAGGATCAGCAGGGGTACCGCCAGGTACGGGGTGACGGCGCTGGAAAGCGGCGAACTCACGAGAAACCCGGCCAGTCCGCCTGCCCGCCCGATGGCGCCGGTACCGGCGCCGAAATCGGGAACCCCGTGCGCGACGTGCACCAACCCCAGGACACCCGCCGCGAACGCGGTCCAACCGATCAGCACCCGGCCACGGCTGTCCGGATCGCTCGGACTGCGGATCAGTCGCCACGTCGCGCCGAGACCGAACAGTGGGAGCACCGCGGCTCCCGCACCGACCAGGAAGTGCAATGTGCCGGCAATGACGCGCCCCACGGGCCCAGCGGCGTGGAACCAGACCGCGGCTGTGGTGAGCGCGGTCGCGCCGAGCGCGGCAAGCCCTGCGCCGTCCCGCCGGTGGGTCTCGTCGATGCGCAGGTCACGGGCGCCCCGACCGATCCGGCGGACCATGCTGCCCAGCAGCGCAGCCGCGGCCCGCCAGAACCGGATCGTCAGCCGGATCGCGGCATGGGCGGCCAGCAGGGTGAAAGGCACACGAGGTTTGCTCGCACCGGCCTTCGCGGGGGTGGCCTTCGCCTGGGGCCTGCCCCCTGTCGACTTTCCCCCCGTCGACTTTCCCGCGGCCGGTGGACGCCGCGCGGGCGCCGCCCGGGAGGCGGACCTCCCAGCCTGGGCACGCGTCCGCGTGCCACTCGCCCGTGTGGCCACTCCAGGACGGTACCGGTCTCCTGCTGCGGCATCCGGCAACCCCGACCTTCCGGGCGCGTCGCCCACGCCGGACTGCGTTCTAAAACCGCCGCCAGCTCGGACCTCGAGCTCAGACCTCGACGACCACCGGAACGACCATCGGCCGGCGCCGATAGGTGTCGCTCACCCAGCGGCCGACCGTGCGGCGCACCAGCTGCTGCAGCGCACCGACGTCCACCATGCCCGACCGCATCGCCTCGGCCAGCGCCTCGGTCACCAGAGCGCGAACCGGCTCGAATGTCTCGCGGGCGTCGGAGAACCCCCGGGCCGACAGCTCGGGGCCACCCACGACCTTCCCGGACGCGGCGTCGACCACGACCATAATCGTGATGAAGCCCTCCTCGCCCAGGATGCGACGGTCCTTCAGGCTCGGCTCGCCGACGTCGCCGACGGCAAGCCCGTCGACGTAGACATAGCCGCACGGGACGACACCGGTGATGTTCGCCTGCCCGTCGACCAGGTCGACGACCATGCCGTCGTCGGCGAGCACGACCCTGTCCGCGGGCACGCCGGTTGCCTCGGCAAGTGCGCCATGCGCACGCAGATGCCGCCACTCACCATGCACGGGCATGACGTTGGACGGTCGGGTGGCGTTGAGGACGTACAGCAGCTCGCCGGCTGGCGCATGCCCCGAGGTGTGCACCTTGGCCACACCCTTGTGGACGACCTTCGCTCCCCATCGGGTCAACCCGTTGATCACCCGATGGACCGCGTTCTCGTTGCCCGGGATCAGGCTGGAGGCGAGCACGACCGTGTCGCCGGCCTCGATCTGGATCGCATGGTCCCGGTTCGCCATCCGGGACAGGGCCGACAGCGGCTCACCCTGGGATCCGGTCGAGACCAGACAGATGTTGCGGTCCGGCAGAGCGGCGACGTCACGCATGTCGATCATGATGCCAGGTGGGACCCGCAGCAGTCCGAGATCGCGGGCCACCCCCATGTTACGGACCATCGAGCGTCCCACGAAGCACACCGAGCGGCCGTGCGCCTCCGCAGCATCAATGATCTGCTGCACACGGTGCACATGGCTGGCGAAACACGCGACGATGATCCTCTTGCCCGCATCCCGGAACACACCGTCGAGGATCGGAGCGATCTCCCGCTCCGATGTCACGAAACCGGGCACCTCGGCATTGGTGGAGTCGGACAGAAGAAGATCGACCCCCTCACGGCCGAGCCGGGCGAAGCCACCCAGATCGGTGAGCCTGCCATCGAGGGGAAGCTGGTCCATCTTGAAGTCGCCGGTGTGCAGCACCAGACCGGCCGGCGTCCGGATCGCCACGGCCAGGGCGTCCGGAATGGAGTGGTTGACCGCGAAGAACTCGCAGCCGAACGGGCCGAAGTCGTGCGCCTCCTCCTCCCGGACCTCGACCGTGACCGGGCTGATGCGGTGCTCGGCGAGTTTGGCCACGGTCAGCGCGAGCGTCAGCCGGGAACCGACCAGCGGGATGTCGCCGCGTTCGCGCAGCAGGTAGGGAACGGCGCCGATGTGGTCCTCGTGGGCGTGGGTGAGCACGACCGCGTCAATGGCGTCCAGCCTGTCCCGGATCGCGGTGAAGTCGGGCAGGATGAGGTCGACACCGGGCTGGTCGGTCTCGGGGAACAGGACTCCGCAGTCGACGACGAGCAGCCGGCCGCCGAACTCGAACACGGTCATGTTGCGCCCGATTTCGCCGAGGCCCCCGAGCGCGACGATGCGCAGCCCGTCCGGCGGAAGCGGTGGCGGCGTTCCCAACCCGGGATGGGGATGACTCACGCGGAACCCACCGTCGCGGTCGCATCCGCGGACAGGTCGACCCCGGCCGCGGCCAGGTCGGCGCGCAGTTGCTCGCGCTCCTCCTCGGTCGCGTCCACCAGGGGTGGACGGACTCCTCCGGCAGGCAACCCGGCCATGTTGAGAGCAGCTTTTGTCATGATCACACCTTGGTTCCTGAACATGCCCTCGTACGCCGGAAGCAGACTCAGGTGTAGAGAACGGGCACGGACGGCGTCACCTGCATCGAAAGCATCGATCATCGAACGGATCCGGGTGGCGGCGACATGCCCGACGACGCTTACGACCCCGACGGCCCCCACTGCCAGGAGCGGGAGGTTGAGAATGTCCGTACCGGAGTAGTAGGCAAGTTCTGTTCGGGCAAGGACCCACGATGACGCACCAAGATCGTCCTTGGCGTCCTTGACGGCTACGATCCGTGGATGGTCAGCCAGGCGCACCAGCGTATCCGTTGCTACCGGGACACCGGTACGGCTAGGTATATCATAAATCATCATTGGTAGACCAGTGGCGTCCGCGACCGTACGGAAGTGCGACACAAGCCCGGTCTGCGGAGGCCTGCTGTAGTAAGGGCTGACCACCAGCAGTCCGTGCGCACCGGCCTTCTGTGCTGTTACGGCCAGTTCCACCGTGTGCCGGGTGTCGTTGGTCCCCACTCCGGCGATCACCCGCGCCCGGGCGCCGACAGCCTCCACCACCGCCCTCAGCAGCTCTTCTTTTTCCGCGTCCGAGGTGGTCGGTGATTCCCCTGTCGTCCCGTTGACAACCAGACCGTCGTTGCCGACATCCACCAGATGCTCCGCGAGTGCCGCGGCACCTTTAAGATCGAGTTCGCCACCCGTGGTGAACGGGGTGACCATTGCGGTGATCATGCGACCGAAGGGCGCTCGGGACAACACTGACATGCCGGTCACCTTAGTTCTCATGGTGCCTTGTCGGGCAATACCTGGCTGTTACGCCATACCTGGCTGTTACGCCATGGCCGACCAACGCCCAGCACGGCACGTGACGGCATCTCCGACGCACATGAGACGGCCAGAATGCCGACGACCAGGAAGCTTCGACGATAGACGCTACCCAGCGCGACCGGCATCCTGATGACGGCGCCCTGACGACGCGCTCGGCTTCGGGTCGCTGGATGATCGCAGCATGTTCCGGTCAAGTCGGGTCCACAGCTCGACCCGGCCGAGCCGGACGAGGCCCCGCAGACCACCGGGACGCCAGGAGTCGACGACCACACCCCGGCCGTAATTCTTCGGCATGGCGACCATCCTGTTCCTAGCCGTCCCGGTCCTCACGTGCAGGCGATCAGTCTACCCTGCCGACGGCTACAGCGACGTGTGCCAGCCGAACGCGGCCCGCACACCGGCCGTGACCGCCAAGGCCATCAGCAGCGCCAGCAGGAGAAGCTTCAAGGGTCCGAGCACCCACGCGGCGAGGCTGCTGCGCTCCCGGGTGAGCAGCAGGGTGGCCGCGAACGACGACGGCACGGCCACCACGGCCACCGCGTCGGTGTCGAGGTCGAAGGGCAGGGCGGACAGCCCCACCGTGACGATCATGAGAAGGAGGATCGCCACGCTCACCCGCGAGACGTCCCGGGACACGCTCAGTCCCACCAGCAGCCTTGCGCGCGCCGGACGGCGGGCGTCGGTGGTGTAGTAGGCGTACACCTCGCGATTGCGCTGGACGTCCTCGACGAACGTGCGGTCGACCGGCCGGTTGAACAGGTCGATCACGACGGGATCGCGGATCTCGATGCTCGTGTCGTCGGTTCCCACGCTGACGTGATAGGTGCCCGGACCGCCCGGATCGAGGTCCACCAGCGCGGTCGGGCTGACCAGGTGCCTCCAGCGCATCCGCGCACCGCCGCGCAGCGGGCTGCGCCGTGCCACCACGGTTCGCCGTTCCTCCTGCATCTTGATCAGAGCAGGCCGGTACGGATCGAGCGTCACCGCGGCGAGCGCCTCCCACCGCCGTCCGTACTCGGCGACCGTGGACAGCACCGGAACAGCCACGTCGCCGGCAGCGTCGAGAGCCTCGATCCAGGCGACGAAGTCACACAGGAACGCCTCGATCCCGGCCTCGTCGAGGTCATCGGGCACCGCGGGATCGCGGCGAAGCTCGCCGACGGCCAGCAGCAGGTTGTCGGAGCTGCTCAGCGGGTCGAACGGCTCGGCGAGAGCCCGCCGCAGGACGATCTGGGCTTCTGCGACGATCCGGGCCCACGACCGCACCGTCGCCTCTGACAGCGCCAGCTCCGCTTCCCTGTCGAGATACTCGCGGATGGCCGGCACGCCGAGAGGACCACCGCGGCGCGGGAGAAGCCCCGGATGGTTGCCGCTCAGGCGGCCGGGACGGAAACGGGAGACGGCGTCCACGACGAATCTGGACGCCGCCGACGGCGGATGGCCGATGTCCGCCGCCAGCCGGGCAACGAGGTTACCCTGGGTCGCGATGCTTGCGGTGTACGGCATCAGGTGGGCATCGGATCCGCCTGGTCCGAGCAGGTTGAACGCGACCAGCGCCCGCTTGGGCATCGTCGAGATCGGCAACAGCAGCGACACCTCGTCGGGTAACCGACCGCCGGTGTTGACCAGCAGGTGACGCGACCGGGCGACGGCGGTCAGCAGTGGATCCAGCGGGCCCCAGTTGACCGACCGCTGGAGCAGACAGCGGTTTGCGCTCAGCAGGGTGAACTGGTCCACCACTCGGCGCCGCAGGCCCTCGTACTGCTCGGGCGGGGCCAGCAGCGTCGCGGTGATCTCGTCGATGTCGGTCAGGTCGAGGAAAGTTGCGGCCTGACCGGTGTCGGCACGGCTCCACCGCCGCCAACGCCCGGCGTTGCCCGGCCCGGCCGGCGGAGACGCAACCACGGCGAGTGACAATACCGGAACAGACCGGACCAAGACGAAAACACCGTTCCCTAACACCATTCCCTCGGTGCTCCTGACCTCAGCGGCCGGCGGCAAGACATGCGCGGACGCCCCGGACGATCTCCAGGTCCTCGCGGGCCTCGACAACGAG
>NZ_CAAAFT010000412.1:9400-10029 GCF_900634765.1 Candidatus Protofrankia californiensis
CGCCCCGGACGATCTCCAGGTCCTCGCGGGCCTCGACAACGAGCGTCCGGGCCGGCGAGCCGGCAGCGGTGATGTCGCGGTCGCCACCGGCATGGGCGGCATTGCTGTCCGGATCGACGCCCACGCCGAGAAATCCCAGACCGTCCACGGCGCCGGCCCGCACCACCGCGGAGCGCTCCCCCACCCCGCCGGTGAAGACCAGCGTGTCCAGGCCGCCGAGGGCCGCGACCATCGCGGCGATCTGTGCACGTAGGCGGTGCAGGTAGACCGCCAGGGCCAGGGAAGACGCGGCCTCACCGGTGGCGGCGCGGTCCACGACCGCACGCATGTCCGGGGTGCCGGCGAGGGCGGCCAGGCCCGATCGGTGGAACAGCGCGTCGGTGAGCTCATCGGCGGACAGGCCGACCGACGTCTGCAGCCACAGCAGCAGGCCCGGGTCGACCGTGCCGGAGCGGGTCGACATGACCAGCCCCTCCAGCGGGGTGAACCCCATGG
Source organism: Candidatus Protofrankia californiensis (assembly GCF_900634765.1). Taxonomy (NCBI): domain Bacteria; kingdom Bacillati; phylum Actinomycetota; class Actinomycetes; order Frankiales; family Frankiaceae; genus Protofrankia; species Candidatus Protofrankia californiensis. The sequence goes on from NZ_CAAAFT010000412.1 coordinate 9,896, forward strand.
TGGTGTCGACACCGACGCCGTCGCGGACGGCCGCCAGCGACGCGCCCGACCCCAGATGGCAGGTCACCACCCTGCTCCCACCGGTCAGCGCCGCCGCCCGGCGGGACGCGTACGCGTGGGACAGCCCGTGGAAG
>NZ_CAAAFT010000412.1:10262-12005 GCF_900634765.1 Candidatus Protofrankia californiensis
CCGTGGAAGCCGTAGCGGCGCACGCCGAGACGATCCCGCCAGTCGGTCGGAACCGCGTAGGTGGCCGCGGCCGGCGGCATCCGGGCGTGGAACGCGGTGTCGAAGCAGGCGACCTGTGTGATGTCAGGCGCCGCGGTCCGCACCTCAGCCAGCGCGGCGAGCGCCGCCGGCTGGTGCAGGGGAGCCAGCGTGCTCAGCGGCCGCAGCTCCTTGAGCACCTCGTCGGTGACGACCACCGGATCGGTGAACGCCGTCCCGCCGTGCACAATCCGGTGCCCGACCGCGCCGAGCTCGCCGAGCCGTGCCAGATCCGTGATCGCGGCGGTGACCTCGTCCGGGTCCGGCCTGCCCTCCCGCGCGCGAAGGTCGACAGCTGCCAGCGGGATGTCGCCCGGCCCGAGGAGCCGGAGCTTCAGGCTGGATGAACCGGCGTTGACCACGAGAATGTTCACGCCGCTGATGCTCACGCCGCTGGAGCGTCAGTAGGGCCAGGTCCAGTCGGAGATCTCGGGTATGTCCGTGCCGAAGTCACGGGTGTACGCCCGAGCCGCGATCCGCGCGTCCACCATGTCCTGCCGGACGTGCGCGGCACGGGCGCCCAGCGACCGCACCCGGTCGATCACGTCGATCACCAAGTGGAACCGGTCGAGGTTGTTCATCATCACCATGTCGAACGGCGTGGTGGTCGTGCCTTCCTCGATGTAGCCGCGGACATGGATGTTGTTGTGATTGGTCCGCTTGTAGGTCAGCCGGTGAATCAGCCACGGATATCCGTGATAGGCAAAGATCACTGGCCGGTCTGAGGTGAACAACGCGTCGAACCGGGCGTTGGAGATCCCGTGCGGATGCTCGCCTTCGTCCTGCAGGCACATCAGGTCGACGACGTTGACGACACGCACTTTCAGGTCGGGGAAGTTGCGTCGCAGGATGTCGACCGCGGCCAGGGTCTCCAGGGTCGGAATGTCACCGGCGCAGGCCATGACCACGTCGGGCAGACCGCCGCCGGCGGGTTCGTAGTCGTTGCTGGCCCAATCCCAGATCCCGATGCCCCTGGTGCAGTGGGCGATCGCCGCGTCCATCGGCAGGTAGTTCAGCGCCGGCTGTTTGCCCGCCACGATGACGTTGATGTAATGCCGGCTGCGCAGGCAGTGATCGGCGACGGACAGCAGCGTGTTCGCGTCCGGCGGGAGGTATACGCGGATTATCTCCGCCTTCTTGTTGACCACGTGGTCGATGAAGCCCGGGTCCTGATGGGAGAAGCCGTTGTGGTCCTGTCGCCAGACATGGCTGGTGAGCAGGTAGTTCAGGGACGCGATCGGACGCCGCCACGGGATGTGGCGGGTCGTCTTCAGCCACTTCGCGTGCTGGTTCACCATCGAGTCGACAATGTGGATGAACGCCTCGTAGCACGAGAAGAACCCGTGCCGGCCGGTGAGGAGATATCCCTCCAGCCAGCCCTGGCACAGATGCTCCGACAGCACCTCCATGACCCGGCCGTCCGGCGCCAGATCGTCGTCACCGTCGACGATCTGCGCGTTCCAGGCCCGGGAGGTCGCCTGGAACAGCGCGCCGAGGCGATTGGAGGCGGTCTCGTCCGGGCCCATGACCCGGAACGTCGTCGGGTTCGCCGTCATCACGTCCCGCAGGAAGCCGCCGAGGACTCTGGTCGCCTCGCTGAAGGTGGTGGCCGGGTTGACGACATCCACGGCGTAGTCGCGGAAGTCGGGCAGGGCGAGGTCACGC
>NZ_CAAAFT010000412.1:12361-16058 GCF_900634765.1 Candidatus Protofrankia californiensis
TGGTGTGATCGCCACGTGCCCTCGACCTGCGCGCCGTCGATGACGCTCGGGCCGGTCCAGCCCTTCGGGGTACGAAGGACGATCATGGGCCACAGTGGGCGGGCCGGGTCGCCGTGCACCCGCGCCTGCTGCTGGATCCGGGTGATCTCGGCGACGACGGTGTCGAGGACAGCGGCGAACTGCTGATGGACCTGTTCGGGATTGTCCCCGGTGACGTGGAACGGCTGGTACCCGTACCCGCGCATCAGCTGGTCGAGCTCGGTCTGCGGAATACGCGCGAGCACGGCCGGCTGAGCGATCTTGTAGCCGTTCAGGTGCAGGATCGGCAGGACCGCGCCGTCCCGGACCGGGTCGAGGAACTTGTTCGAGTGCCAGCTTGTCGCCAACGGCCCGGTCTCGGCCTCACCGTCCCCGACGACCGCGCAGACCAGCAGGTCCGGATTGTCGAACGCGGCACCGAAGGCATGGGTGAGGGCGTAGCCCAGCTCCCCGCCCTCGTGGATCGAGCCGGGAATCTCCGGCGCCACGTGGCTGGGGATACCACCGGGAAAGGAGAACTGGCGGAACAGCCTGCGCAGCCCGGCGGCGTCCTGGGTGATGGAGGGGTAGACGTCGGAGTACGTACCCTCCAGGTAGGCGTTCGCGACAATGCCGGGACCGCCGTGACCCGGGCCGATGACGTAGATCGCGTTGAGGTCGTTCGTTTTGATCACACGGTTCATGTGCGCGTAGATCAGGTTGAGTCCCGGCGTCGTGCCCCAGTGGCCGAGTAGTCGGGGTTTGACATGGTCGGTCCGCAGAGGCTCCCGCAGCAGGGGATTGTCGAGCAGATAGATCTGGCCGACAGCCAGATAGTTCGCCGCCCGCCAGTAGGCGTGGATACGCCGCAGCTCCTCCGGCGACAGCGGCCCCCCGGCACCCGACGTCGTCTGCTCGGCGACATTCTTCTCGGCGACATTGACAACGCTGGTCATATGCTCCACCTCAATGCGCTACCGGGCTCGACGCAACCTCGGTTCCGTCGTCCAGGGTGATCACCTGGAAGTCGCTGAAGACATTCGGCGCGAGTCGCTGGAGCTCACGCAGCGCCGCGACCGCCAGCGCACGGATCTCGACATCCGCCGCCTCGCTCGCGCGCATCGCGATGAAGTGACGCCATGCCCGGTAGTTGCCGGTTACCACGATTCGGGTCTCGGTGGCGTTGGGCAGCACCGAACGGGCGGCCTGCCGGGCAAGCTTACGCTGGGAGATCGGTGCCGCCACGTCAGCGAAACGCTTCTCCAGCCCCTCGAGGAGCTTTCCGTACGCCTCCAGCGACGCGGCGGTGGCCTCGGTGAACAGCTCGTGCAGCTGCGGGTCCTCGGCGATGACGTCGGGCTCGATCACGACGGCGTCCCGCTCCGGTACGTAACGCTGGGAAAGCTGACTGTAGGAGAAGTGCCGGTGACGCACCAGCTCGTGGGTCAGGCTCCGGGAGACCTCGGTGATGTACATGGTCACCGTCCCGTGCTCGAGCACGGACAGATGCCCGACGTCGAGGATGTGACGCAGATAGCCGGCGTTCGTGGCCGTGGCGGAGTTCGGCTTCGACCAGCTCTGGTAGCAGGCCCGACCGGCGAACTCCGCAAGCGCCTGGCCACCGTCGGCATCGGTGGTCCAGTCGACGTCGTCCGGCGGTGTGAACTGCGTCTGAGCAATGATCTGGACGCGCATGCTCATACGGTAACCTGCGGCCAACCGCCCAGGACGGGACCTATGACACCGATCCGCCGTCCCGGTGACAGTAACGCACTGTGACGATCGCAGGCAGCGCCCGATCGTGGTAGACCAACAACGACGGTCATCCCCCAGTCGATCGTCCCTGGCGGCCGGGGGTCTCCCGCCTCCCGTCAACCCCCGGCCGCCCACAGGCGGGCAGATGGTGCGCAGGTGCTGGCAACCACCAGCCGGCCACCGTCGCGCAGACAACCGAACACCGCAAGGTGCAGCGGCCGTTCGGCCGGTACCGGGACGCCACCGTCCACTTCGTATCTCGCGTTGGTGACCTTACGGCAACGCGCCGCCGGATCGTCCACCGCGCGAGCCGGCGCGTCGTTGCGCCAGACGACCATCATCTCGGTGCAGCCCGGCGGCCAGGTCCAGCGCAGCAGGTCACCGGCCAGATACAGGCCGGTCGCGGGCGCGAGGCGGTCCGCGGCGGTCGGGACGGGAGCGGCGTCGTCCCGGGCGGGGTCGCCAGGGGCGGGGTTGCACCGGGCCGGGGCGGACCACACCCCGGCACGACCGGCGAGCACCTCATAGGCCGGAATCGGCGCGTCCGGGCCGACCCCGCCGTCCTCGATACTCGTGACCTGGGTGACTCCGACCGCGCGGGACGCGCCGTCCGGCCCGATCCGCAACACGCGGTACTCGATCGTTCCCACGGACGGCGACGGCTGCCAGGTGACGGCCACCGCGCGACCGGCTCGCCGTGTCCGCACCCGCGCGGGTGGCGCCACCCCGGCGGCGGCAAGAGCGTCGCGCGCACCCTGATGGTCGGCAACGATCTCCAGCGCCTGCAGCAGCAGGCTTTCCCGATGCGCACCGTGGCTGCGGCCGGCGGCGGCGACCGCGTCGTCGGCGCGCGCGAGCTGCTCGCGGACCATCGCGATCCCCTCGGTGACGCTGCGCCCACCGGGACCGGGCACGTCAACGGCGTCGCGGGCGAGCTCGTCGAGCAGCTGACCGGCGGTCCACAGGCGACAGCCGGACAGCGCCGCCTCGACCTGCTGCCAGAGCGACCCAGCCGCGAGAATCACCTGTTCGACCTCGTCTGCGACAGCCCGAATCGCGGGCAACAGCTCCCCGGCCCGCTCCCGGGCGTCGGCGACCCACTCATGGGCCTCGACCGGACAACCCGCACGCAACGCGGCGCGAGCCTTCGCCAGCGGTTCCAGCCACTGCGCGGCCCGGGGCGGCGTCGGCAGCGGGACACCGGGCGACGACGGGACACCGGGCGACGGGACATCAGACGACGGAGCAGGCAGGGCCTGGACGGGGATGTCCGGCACGTCGACGCCGTGCTCGCGGGCGAGCTCGGCGAGCACCGCCCGGGCCCGGCCCCGGTCAAGCCCGTACTGCTCGGCCTCGGTGAGGAAGGCCGTGTAGTGCCGCGGGGTGAGGGCGTCCTCGACCAGTACCGCCGCCGCGACCGCGGGCCGCAGCCGTGCGGTCACGTCAGCCGCCAGGGCGTCCAGGTAGACACTCGGATCGGCGTCGATGAGCAGGGCCGTGACCGCGGCCAGCAGGTCGTCCACGAGTGCCCGCCGGCGATCCGGGCGGCGTTCGCGGTTGCGGGCGGCAAAGGCGTCCCGGGCCTGGCGGATCTCGGTCCGGCCGGTGTCCGGGGGCAGGCCGAGCAGGGCGAACAGGCTCGTCGGCGGGGTTTCCCCGGACAGGCTGCCGAGCTCGTCGAGGTCGGCGCGTACCTGCCGGAGCAGGTCGGTGTCAATGGCGGGACGCTCGTCGCGCGCCGGCGTCCCGGCGGGCAGCACCTTGTAACGCCGCACCCGCAGGGCGAACGTGTCGGCGTCGACACCGTGCTCGGCGGCCAGCCGCCGCAGGCCGGCGAGCTTGTCCTCGGGCAGGCCGCCGAATCGCTGGACCAGCCGGGCCACGGCAGCGTCGAGATCGGCGAAGCGCTGCCCGTCCCGAGTGT
>NZ_CAAAFT010000412.1:16083-17559 GCF_900634765.1 Candidatus Protofrankia californiensis
AGCCGGGCCACGGCAGCGTCGAGATCGGCGAAGCGCTGCCCGTCCCGAGTGTCGCGGTCGCGGCGGACCCGCTCGGCCAACAGGCTCCGACGCTGTGCGCTGAGCAGCTCCGGGCCGACCTGGTCGTGCGCTGCCAGCAGGGCGAGCACCAGGCCCCGGTACTTGGGATGATCCCGGGACTTCTGCCAGAAGGCCCACACCTGGTCGACCCGGGCGGCGACGTCGGCGTCGGCGAGCCTGTCGACCTCCGCCAGCGGGATGTCGTACACCTCGAAGGGGTCGGACTGCCCGATCCCACCGCGGGCCTGGACGGCGGCGAGGACACGCTTGCGGTAGTCGTTCGGCCGGAACTCCTCCACGCCTTCTCAGCCTTCCCGACGGCGCAGCCGTGCCACCGCGTCCCGTTCCCGGGCGACATCGGCCTGGCTGAGCGCCGCGCTGGTCTCCACCCGCACGGTCAGGGGCTGGTCGGCCAGTCCCTCGTGCAACGCGGTCACCTCCAGGATGCCGTCGAAGCCCATCCGGAACGTGATCTCGATGGGTGTCCCGGCCGGGAAGCCCGGTGGGATCCCGGTGATGTCCGCCTGCGCAATGATCTTAACGTCGTCGATCCGCGTCGACTCGACGCCACCGCCCTGTTCCACCACGTGCACCGTCACAACATCTTGATCATCACGAACGGTGCCGAAACTGCGCCTGACCGCCACGGGCAGCCGGTCGTTGCGGTGGACGAGGAACACCGCGGAACGCTCGCCGAAGCGGTCGAGCGCGAGCACCCCGAACCCGCGGGAGACCACGTTGACCACCTGCACCTCGACGGTGCGGCGGACCCGCTCCGCGGTGAGCCCGAAAGCCGCCGCAAGGCGCCGGCAGGCGGCGGCGAGGTCCTCGGGCGCGGCGGCGTCGGGCTGGGCGCCGTCGAGAATCTGCCCCCGGGACACCAGGTCGGCGAGGACCAGCCGCTCGATGGCCTTCTTCTCCCCGTAGAGGGCAGCGCCCTTGGCAACCGCAAGATCGGGGTCGCGCAGCTCGACCGGTACACCGAGCTCGGCAGCCAACCGGCGGGCCACCGCCGGCATCCTGGACGACCCCCCGACGAGCAGCACCCGGTCCAGCTGGGTGACCCCCCGGGTCCTGGCCGCAGCCAGGACCGACCGGGCCAACGTCACTGTCCGCTCCAGCAGACCGGAGGTCAGACGCTCAAGGTCGTTCCGGGAGAACGGCACCGTCAGCGCGTGCCCGTCGTGCTCCACCCCGACCGTCGTCTCCGCCCGGTCGCTGAGCTCGCGCTTGGCCCGTTCGGCCGTGAGCAGCAGCGCCTGGGCGGCCTCGGAGTCGTCGAGCGGGTCCTCGGCGTCGGGATAGGCGTCCAGGAACTGCCGGGACAGGTGGAGCGCGATCTTCTCGTCCCAGTCAGCCCCGCCGAGCTGGTGGTCACCGTCGACCGCGACCACCGAGACCCGGCGGTCGGCGAGC
>NZ_CAAAFT010000412.1:17584-20097 GCF_900634765.1 Candidatus Protofrankia californiensis
GGTGGAGCGCGATCTTCTCGTCCCAGTCAGCCCCGCCGAGCTGGTGGTCACCGTCGACCGCGACCACCGAGACCCGGCGGTCGGCGAGCTCGACGACGGTCACGTCGAAGGTGCCGCCCCCGAGGTCGTAGACGAGTGCGACCTCCTCCTGCGCGGTCCGGCCCGCGACGGAGGCGTCGGAGTTGAACCGGGCAAAGCCGTAGGACAGCGCGGCAGCGGTCGGTTCGTTGATGACGTCCACAACCGACAGGCCCGCGTACTGCCCGGCGAGCACCGTCGCGCGGCGCTCCTCGTCCCCGAAGTAGGCCGGGACGGTGATGACGACGTCACGAATCGACTCGGCGCCGGCGAAGGCCGCGTCCCCGACCAGCGCCCGCAGGATGAGGCTGCTGACCGCCGGGGCCGACCAGGCCCGGCCGCAGGTCACGAAGCGCCAGTCACCGTCACCCATCCGGCGTTTGACCAGCGCGCACACGTCGTCGGCGCGGGCGCGGGCAAGGCGGCGGGCGGGTTCACCGGTGATGTAGTCGTCCGGTCCGACGAACAGCACGACGCTGGGCAGCGTAGTGGCGCCGCCGGACAGCGGGACCACCTCCGGATCCCCCGACCGGTTCACCCGGGCGACGCAGCTGTACGTGGTTCCAAGATCGATGCCGTAGACGACGCCCGCGTTCATGCCCGAAACGTATCGAGATCACGCAGCAGAATCGGCGCGTTCGAGGGCTATTGCGTAGCGCATCGCACGCCGTCCTCTACGGGTGTCCCCGGCGTCACCGTAGGCCGCCGCAAGCCGGTACCAGGCCCGCCAGTCCCGCGGCGCCGCCTCGGCCTCGGCCCGCCGGCGGTCGAAGAGCGCGTCGGCGGCGGCACGGTCGACCCGGCCGGAGGGACGGCGCGGCAGCGCCGCCGCGGTTTCGCCGGAATCGGCGGATTCCTCCGATTCCTCCGGCAGCCGGCGCCCCAGCCGTTCGGTCGCCCGGCCGAACTGCAGCTCCCGGCCGACGACGGCCACTCCCACCACGGGCAACAGCAGGACGCCCACGCCCATCCCGCGCGCGATCCAGCTGGTCTCGGTGAGCAGCTGGACTCCCCGCCAGCCGATCAGGCCGAGATAGAACACGGCCGCGACGACCAGCACGACCACCACGTGACGGGCCTGCACGCTCCGCGCCTGGCCGGTGCGAGCCTTCACAGTTCGAGCAGGGCCTCAAGGCCCACGGTCAGACCGGGACGCCCGGGAGTCCGGCGCACACCGAGCAGCACCCCCGGCATGAAGGAGGTCCGGTCCAAGGAGTCGTGACGCAGGGTCAGCGTCTCCCCGGCACCGCCGAAAAGCACTTCCTGGTGCGCGACGAGACCGGACAACCGGACGCTGTGGACGGGAACCCCGCCGACCCGCGCACCGCGCGCCCCGGCCAGCACGGACGAGGTGGCGTCAGGGCCCGCGGGATCCAGCCCCGCCTTGGCCCGAGCCTGCGCGACGAGCTGCGCGGTGCGAGCGGCGGTTGCGCTGGGAGCGTCCAGCTTGCCCGGATGATGCATCTCGACGATCTCCACCGATTCGAAGAAGCGGGCCGCCTGGACCGCGAAGTGCATCATGAGTACCGCCGCGACCCCGAAGTTCGCAGCCACCAGCACCCCGACACCGGGCGCGTCGGCAAGCCAGCCGCGCAGGGTGGCCAGACGCTCGTCGTCGAAACCGGAGGTACCCACGACGACGTGCAGGCCTGCGTCGATGCACCACCGCAGGTTGTCCATGACGGCGTCGGGACGGGTGAAGTCGACGACGACCTGGGCGTTGCGCAGGCCGGCGAGGTCGTCCCCGACGTCGATCGCGGCAACCAGAGAAAGATCGCCAGCGGCTTCCACGGCGGCACAGACCGTCGACCCCATCCGCCCCCGGGCGCCGAGTACCCCGACCCCGAGGTTGCCGGCTGGTGCGGCAGGGCCAGCCGGGGAGGTCATGCCGTGACCACCCGCGCGAAGTCGTGATCGTCGAAGGGACCGATCACGCCCAGGGCGAGCGGACGGGCTAGCAGGTCGGCGGCAACGGCCTGGACGTCATCCAGGGTGACCGCGTCCACCCGGGCGAGTATCTCGTCGACGGAGAGCAGCTCGCCGTGCACGAGCTCACTCTTGCCAATCCGACTCATCCGCGAGCCCGTGTCCTCCATGCCCAGCACCAGCGAACCCCGGCTCTGGCCCTTGGCCCGAGCCAGCTCGTCGTCGGTGATACCCGCCGCCACGACCGACTCCAGCTGCTCCCGGCACAGGGCGAGCACATCGTCGGCCCGCCGTGGCGCGCATCCCGCGTACACGCCGAACAGTCCGGCGTCGGCGAAGTGGGACGCGAACGAGTAGACGGAGTAGGCAAGCCCCCGCTTCTCCCGGATCTCCTGGAAGAGCCGGGAGCTCATCCCCCCGCCGAGGGCCGAGGACATGATTCCCAGGGCGAACCGGCGGTCGTCCCGACGCGACATCCCGACGGTGCCGAGCACGACGTGCGCCTGCTC
>NZ_CAAAFT010000412.1:20122-25212 GCF_900634765.1 Candidatus Protofrankia californiensis
CATCCCGACGGTGCCGAGCACGACGTGCGCCTGCTCGGTGGGACGCCGGTTGACCACCAGACCCGCAGCGTCGGCGGGGTAGGCATAGGAACCACCGCGCACCGCACCCGGAGCGTCCGTCCCGCCCAGGCGGTCGGCGAACGCCGACGCGACAAGCGCGAGCGTCCGTTCGTGGTCGATGTTGCCGGCGATCGCGACCACCATCTCCGAGGGGGTGTACCGGGACCGGTAGTACTCGGCGATGGTGTCGCGCTTGAGACCCTCGATGGACTCGGTCGTTCCCAGCACCGGACGTCCCAGCTCGGTGTCGCCGAGCACCGCCGAGGTGAACACGTCGTGCACGACGTCGCTCGGGTCGTCGTCGTGCATGGCGATCTCTTCGAGGATCACGCCGCGTTCCGCCTCGACGTCATCGGCGGTGACCAGCGAATGGCACACCATGTCGCTGAGCACCTCGACCGCGTCGGCGAGATCGCTGTCGAGCACCCGTACGTAGTAGCACGTGTACTCCTTGGTCGTGAAGGCGTTCAGTTCACCGCCGACCGCCTCGATCGCCGCACTGATCGTGAGCGCGTCCCGGGAGGGCGTGCCCTTGAACAGCAGGTGTTCGAGGTAGTGGGAGCAGCCCGCCGTCAGCGGGCTCTCGTCACGCGAGCCGACGCCGACCCAGATCCCGATCGCGACCGAACGGACCCCGGGCACCTTCTCGGTCAGCACCCGCAGCCCACCCGGCAGCACCGCCCGCCGGACCGTGCCGGACAGCAGCTCCTCACACAACGTGCCGTCCGGTAGCAGACCTGCCCTGGTGATACCCGTGTCGGTCACCGGCGGCGGTCAGGCCCCGACCGGGACGCCGTCGGCGTCCTCGACCACGGGAGCCAGGCTGATCTTTCCGCGGCTGTCGATGTCGGTGATCTCGACCTGGAGCTTCTGGCCGACCTGTACCACCTCTTCCACCTTCTCCACCCGCTTCCCCCCGGAAAGCTGCTTGAGCTTGCTGACGTGGAGGAGCCCGTCCTTGCCCGGGGTCAGCGAGACGAACGCGCCAAAGGTCGTGATCTTCACGATCGTGCCCAGGTAGCGTTCCCCGACCTCGGGCATCTGGGGATTGGCGATCGCGTTGATCGCCGAACGGGCGCTCTCCGCGGAGATACCGTCCTGCGCACCGATGTAGATGGTGCCGTCGTCCTCGACGGTGATCTCAGCCCCGCTGTCCGCCTGGATCTGGTTGATCATCTTGCCCTTCGGGCCGATGACCTCACCGATCTTGTCCACCGGAATCTTGACGGAGATGACCCGTGGAGCATGGGTGGACATCTCGTCCGGCCCGTCGATGGCTTCGGCCATGACGTCGAGGATCGCCAGGCGCGCGGCCTTCGCCTGCTGCAGCGCGTTCCCGAGGACGGAGGCGGGAATGCCGTCCAGCTTCGTGTCGAGCTGGAGGGCCGTGACGAACTCCCGCGTTCCGGCGACCTTGAAGTCCATGTCGCCGTAGGCGTCCTCGGCACCGAGAATGTCGGTGAGCGTGACGAAGTCATCACCCTCGTGAATCAGCCCCATCGCGATCCCGGCGACGGCGGCCTTGAGCGGAACACCGGCGTTCAGTAACGACAACGTGCTCGCGCAGACCGAACCCATACTGGTCGACCCGTTGGATCCCAGCGCCTCGGAGACCTGCCGGATCGCGTACGGGAACTCCTCCCGGCTGGGCAGCACCGGCAGCAGCGCCCGCTCGGCCAGAGCGCCATGACCGATCTCACGCCGCTTCGGCGAGCCGACCCGGCCGGTCTCCCCAGTGGAATACGGCGGGAAGTTGTAGTTGTGCATGTAGCGCTTGGTGCGGTCGGGGTTGAGCGTGTCGATCGTCTGCTCCATCCGCAGCATGGCCAGGGTGGTCACGCCGAGGATCTGGGTCTCGCCCCGCTCGAACAGAGCCGATCCGTGCACCCGGGGAATGAAGTCGACCTCCGCCGACAGCTCGCGGATCTCGGTGACCCCACGCCCGTCGATGCGGATACCGTCGGCGACGATGCGCCGGCGCACCAGCTTCTTGGTCAGGGCGCGGTAGGCCGCCCCGATCTCCTTCTCCCGCCCCTCGAACTGGCCCACCACCTTCTCCGCGGCCAGTGAGCGGACCCGGTCGAGCTCGGCTTCCCGCTCCTGCTTGCCGGCGATGCGCAGCGCCGCGGCCAGCTCATCACCGACCGCTATCGACAACGCCTCCAGCACGTCGTCGTGGTAGTCGATGAACAACGGGAAGTCACGGGTGGGCTTGGCGGCCCGCTCGGCCAGTTCGCGCTGTGCGCGGCACAGCTCCCGGATGGCGGGCTTGGCCGCCTCCAGCCCCGCGGCCACGACCTCCTCGGTCGGCGCGGACGAGCCCGCGGCGAGCAGCGGAACCGTGTGCGCGGTCGCCTCCGCCTCGACCATCATGATCGCGACGTCGGAGCCGTCCTCGAGGACACGGCCGGCCACGACCATGTCGAAGGTTGCCCGCTCCAGTTCCGCATGGGTCGGGAAGGCGATCCAGTTGCCGTCCACGTAACCGACCCGGGTGGCCCCGATCGGACCCGAGAACGGCAGCCCCGCCAGCGTCGTGGACGCGCTGGCAGCGTTGATCGCGACCACGTCGTAGAGCGTGTCGGGGTCGAGGGCGAGCACCGTCGCCACGACCTGGATCTCGTTACGCAGGCCCTTGACGAACGACGGCCGCAACGGACGGTCGATCAGGCGGCAGGTCAGGATCGCGTCCTCGCTCGGACGCCCCTCCCGCCGGAAGAACGAACCGGGGATGCGCCCGGCCGCGTACATCCGCTCCTCGACGTCCACCGTCAGCGGGAAGAAATCGAGCTGTTCCTTGGGCTGCTTGCTGACCGTCGTCGCGGACAGCACCATCGTGTCGCCCAGGTAGGCGACGGCCGCGCCGGCCGCCTGGCGGGCCAGCCGGCCCGTTTCGAAACGAACCGTCCGCCGGCCGGCGGCACCGTTGTCGATGACCGCCTCGGTCGAGATTATCTGATCCTCCACTGGCACCACTCCTCCTCAACATCGGCCGGGTCCGTCTCGCCGAGGAGGCCGGCGCTCAGTCGAAGCCTCCGGGGTCGTCGTAACGACCTACCCGGACACCACCACCGAGGACCGACAGCTCGCGCCGTCACGGACCCGGTCAGATCAATGGAAGCGACATCGCCTCATGTGCGACATCGCTCCCCCCTCACCCGCCCTTACCGCCGCAACCCGAGCCGCTCGATCAGCGACCGGTACCGGTTGATGTCGGTGTTGGCGAGGTAGTTCAACAGCCGCCGCCTGCGCCCCACCAGCAGCAGGAGCCCCCGCCGGCTGTGATGGTCGTGCTTGTGCGCCTTGAGGTGCTCGGTCAGGTCGCTGATCCGCCGCGTGAGCATTGCCACCTGGACCTCGGGGGAGCCGGTGTCACGCTCGACCGTGGCGTATTCGGACAAGATCTGCTGCTTGACGTTGCTCGCGAGCGGCACGCGAAACCTCTTTCTGTCACCGGGCAGGATGCGCGCCCGGAGTCTGCCTCACCCGGGCTGACGGACACACCACGCTCGTCTGGTGTCGAAGCTTACCAACCCAGCGGGTACTGCCCCGACCTCCCAGTGTTGCACACCTAGCGTTGCGAGCCCGTAACCGCTGTGATCTTGCGGGTGGCGGTCACGTCGGCCGCCATCTGGGTGACGAGGTCGCCCACGGAATCGAAACGCAGGGTCGGGCGCAGCCGCTCGGTGAACTCGAACGCCAGCCGGGCGCCGTAGAGATCGTCGTCGAAGTCGAGCAGGTACGCCTCGACGCGGCGATCGGTCCCGTCGAACGTGGGGTTCGTCCCGATGGAGATCGCCGCCGGATACCGGTCGCCGGAGCGCACCGCATGCCCGGCATAGACACCGTCCGCCGGCACCGCCGCATACCTGGTGGTCTCGAGATTCGCCGTCGGATATCCGATAGTCCGCCCGCGCGCATCACCGTGCACCACGGTCCCCTCGACCCGGTGGTCACGGCCCAGCGCCCGCGCCGCCGTCACCACGTCGCCCTCGGCGATACGAGCCCGGATGTGCGTGGAGGAGAGCACATGGTCATCCTCGCGTATGAGCCGGACGCCCTCCACCGCGAAATCCTCCGCCGCGCCGCTGCGGCGCAGGCTCTCCAGGTTCCCCGCCGCCCGGTGACCGTAGGTGAAGTTCTCCCCGACCACCACCGCGCTCGGCCGCAGCTGGCGTCGCAGCATGTCGTGGACGAAATCCTCCGGTGACACCAGACTGAACTCGGGTGTGAACGACTGCACGCATACGGCGTCGACACCAAGGCGTTCCAGCAGTTCGACCTTGAACTCGGGGGTGGTCAGCAGCGCTGGGTGGCTGCCCGGGTGGATGACCTCCGCCGGATGCGGGTCGAACGTCAGCACCAGGGCCGGCTCACCCGCCCTGTGCGCGCGCTCGACCGCGCGAGCGATGATCTGCTGGTGGCCGCGGTGGACACCGTCGAAGAAACCGATCGTCACGACACCACCGGGCCAGTCGTCCGGCGTATTGCGCACTTCACGCCACCGCTGCACGTTCAAAAGCCTATCGGGATCTCTTCGGGCCCAGGAGCCAAAGGCGACGCGATCATGTCTCTTGCGCTGCCGAAGGCTGCGCGAAAACCACCAACGACCGGCAGGCATCCTCGGTGTCCTGGGCCAGGGCAAGGAGCTCACCGGCGGGGCCGAAGACACCATAGGTGCCGGACACGCCGAACGGCGGCAGTCTGCGGCCATGAGATATTGCGCACGCTTCGTCGGTGTCCACCTGGCGACGGGGAAACAGCGCGCCGACGGCATCGGCCAGCGGGCGCAGCGCACCTGCCCCGACCTCGGCAAGAGCATCCAGCGTGATCGCCTCGGTGAGGTCGAACGGGCCCACCGACAACCGTCGCAGGGCGCGCAGATGGGCGCCGCATCCCAGCGTCTCGCCGAGGTCACGAGCCAGCGCACGGACGTAGGTGCCGCTCGAACAGGCCACGACCACGTCGAGATCCGTTCCGCGGCGGGCCAGCAGCTCGAACCGGCTCACCGTCACCCGCCGCGCCGCGAG
>NZ_CAAAFT010000412.1:25237-29870 GCF_900634765.1 Candidatus Protofrankia californiensis
CCGTTCCGCGGCGGGCCAGCAGCTCGAACCGGCTCACCGTCACCCGCCGCGCCGCGAGGACGACGTCCTGCCCCGCGCGTACCCGGGCGTAGGCCCGCACACCGTCGACCTTCACCGCGCTGACCGCGGACGGGACCTGGTCGATCTCACCGGTGAGCGCCGCCATGGCGGCGGCTAACCGCTGCTGATCGGCGGCCACCTCCCGGACCGCGACGACGTCGCCCTCGGCGTCGTCGGTGGTGGTCGAGATGCCAAGCTGAACCGTCGCCTGGTAGACCTTGTCCGTCAGGGCGAGATGCCCGAGCAGCCGGGTGGCCCGACCCACCCCGAGCACCAGCACGCCGGTGGCCATCGGGTCGAGCGTGCCCGCATGGCCGATCCGGCGGATACGCAGCATCCGGCGGGCTCGGGCAACCACGTCGTGCGAGGTCAGACCCGCCGGTTTGTCGACCACGACCAGACCGTCCACCCCGACGGCGGCGGTCGCGACACCCATCAGGCGGGCAGCCGAGGCGCCCGAACCAACGCCTCGCGCAGGGTGTCCATGGTCTGCCCGAGGGAGTCCGACGAGCTCAGCCCGGCAGCGAAACGATGACCGCCCCCACCGAGCTGGGTGCACACCGCGCCGACATCGACCCCACCCTTGGAACGCACCGACACCCGCCAGATCTGGTCGGCGTCCTGCTTGCAGACGACCGCCACCTCAGCCTCGGCGGTGGTCCGCACGATGTCGATCACCCCTTCGATCTCGTCCAGGGTGAGACCGGCGCCGGTGAGATCCGCAAACGCACACCACGTCCACACCAGGTCGTGCTCAGGCTCCAGACGGGCCCGGCCGAGCAGCTCACCCAGCAGCCGCAGATAGCTGAACCGGTGTGTGTCCCACACCGTCCGGGTGATCAGGTCATGGCGGATACCGGTGGCCAGCAACCGCGCGGCCAACCGGTGGACCTCCGGCGTCGTCGCGCCATAGCGGAACGACCCGGTATCGGTCACCAGGCCGGTGTAGATCGCAACGGCCAGGTCGTGGTCGAGCTCCACGCCGAGCGCATCGATGACATCGGTGACCATCACGCTGGTGGACGCGGCATCGGAATCGATCAGATTGACGTCCCCGAACCGGGTGTTCGAGGCGTGATGGTCGATCACGACCATCCGTCGCGCCCGGGTGGCGACCCGCCCCAGCGCCCCGAGTCGGGCGAGGCTGCCGGCGTCCAGCGTCACCACGAGATCCGGCGTCGCCGGGACCAGTGACGGCGGGACAAGAAGGTCCTGACCGGGCAGGAAGGTCAGGGAACGCGGTACCACGAACGGGTCGCTGTCGAAGGACACCGACGCCCGGGTGCCGAGCGTGCGCAGGGCCAGCCCGAGCGCGATCGCCGAACCGAGGCTGTCCCCGTCCGGATCGACGTGTGCCACCAGCAGGACGCTCTCGCCGTCCTGCACGGCGGACAGGATCACCTCGACCGCACGGTCCCGCTGCTCGCCGACCGCCTCACCGGAGGCCGCCCCTGCCCGGGCCGTTCCCTCCCCCGCCGCGGGTACCGGTAGCAGGGACAGGTCCGCGAGGCTCGTCACATCGGTCATCGCAGCTTGTCCCCCATCATGCCCCCATCAGACATCATGCCCCCATCGGGCTCGTCGTCATCTCCCCGGGGCTTACGGTACGGGTCGGGCTCACCAGCCGGTCGAGCGCCATCCCGCACTCCGGCAAGGCCCGCGTCCCGCTCCCGGGCGGTGACAATCAGTTCCTCAAGGTGGCGTGCGTCGTCCGGCAACCGGTCGTGGACGAAGGTCAGGGCCGGAGTGACCTTGACCCCGGTCTGCCGGCCGACCTGGCTGCGCAGCAGGCCCTTGGCCGACTCCAGCGCGCGGGCCGAGTCCAACCTGTCCGCGTCGTCGCCGTAGACGGTGTAAAAGACGGTGGCCTCGGTCAGGTCCGGCGTCACCCGGGCGTCGGTCACGGTGACCATGCCCAGCCGCGGGTCCTTCACCTGGCGTTCCAGCGCGGCCGCGACCACCTCACGGATACGCACCGCGAGCCGGCGGGCCCGAGCAGGGTCAGCCATGGCTTCCTCCCGTCACTGTCACCGCATCTCCGGTCACGGGTGTCTGTCCGGCGGGAAACTCGACGTCCCCGCCGGAGTCGATCTCCATGCCGGACTCGATGCCCGCAGCGGATTCGATGTCCTCATCGGAGAGGTACCGTACTCGCGCTGAAAGCAGCTCCATCTCGGGGCGCTGCGCGACCAGACGCTCGCAGGCCTCGACGACCTCGACACAGTGGGCCCGATCCGCAGCCACCAGGGCGACGGCGATCTGCGCCCGACGGTGCAGATCGTGGTGGCCGGTCTCCGCCGCACTTACCGCATACCTGCGGCGGAGCTCCGCCACCACCGGCCGAACCATCGACCGTTTCTCCTTCAGCGACCGCGTGTCACCGAGAAGAAGATCGAACACTGCCGTTCCCGTCCACATACCCGCGTCCTCAGGATCCTCAGGAGCGAGGAACCTCCCGTTGCTCGAAGGTCTCGATCACATCGTCGATCTTGATGTCGTTAAACGAACCGAGTCCTATACCGCACTCGTAGCCCTCACGGACCTCGGTCGCGTCGTCCTTGAACCGCTTGAGCGACTCGACCGTGAGATTGTCCGCGACGACGACGCCGTCACGGACCAGGCGCGCCTTGGCGTTGCGGCGGATGAGTCCGGAGCGTACGAGACAGCCGGCGACGTTGCCGATCCGGGGTACCCGGAAGACCTCGCGGACTTCGGCGGTCCCGAGCTGGATCTCCTCGTAGACCGGCTTGAGCATGCCCTTGAGCGCGTTCTCGATGTCCTCGATCGCCTGGTAGATGACCGAGTAGTAGCGGACGTCGACGCGCTCGCGCTCGGCGAGCTCCCGCGCCTTGCCCTCGGCGCGGACGTTGAAGCCGAGGATGACCGCGTCGGACGCGCTCGCCAGGTTGACGTCGTTCTCGGTGATCGCTCCGACACCACGTCCGATGATCCGCAGCGAGACCTCGTCACCAATATCGATCTTGAGAAGCGAATCTTCGACCGTCTCGACCGAACCGGACACGTCGCCCTTGAGGATGAGGTTGAGCTGGGTCTTCTCGCCCTCCTTCATCCGCTCCAGGATCGTCTCCAGGGTCGGGCGACCGCGGCTGAGCGCGAGTTCGGCGTTGCGCTCACGCGCCTGCCGCCGCTCGGCGATCTGGCGGGCGACCCGGTCCTCCGGGACGACCAGGAAGTTGTCGCCGGCGTCGGGAACACTGGTGAACCCGAGCACCTGGACGGGCCGGGCCGGGCCTGCCTCAGCCACCGGATCGCCGTGCTCGTCGAGCATCGCCCGGACACGTCCGAAGGCGTCACCCGCGACGACCGAGTCCCCGACCCGCAGAGTTCCACGCTGGACGAGGACCGTGGCAACCGGGCCGCGGCCGCGGTCCAGACGACCTTCGATCGCAACACCCTGAGCCTCGACCTCGGTCGGGGCACGCATGTCCAGCGCCGCGTCGGCGGTGAGGATGACCGCCTCGAGCAACCCGTCGATGTTGGTGCGGTTGCGGGCGGAGACGTCGACGAACATGGCGTCGCCGCCGTACTCCTCGGCGACCAGTCCGTACTCGGTGAGCTGTCCGCGAACCTTCTGCGGGTCGGCCCCTTCCTTGTCGATCTTGTTGACGGCGACGACGATGGGGACGTCGGCGGCCTGGGCGTGGTTGAGCGCCTCGATCGTCTGCGGCTTGACGCCGTCGTCGGCGGCGACCACCAGCACCACGATGTCGGTCACCTGCGCACCTCGGGCACGCATGGCGGTGAACGCCTCGTGACCCGGGGTGTCGATAAAGGTGATCTTTCGCTCTTCCCCGTCGACCTTGGCCCGGACCTGATAGGCCCCGATGTGCTGGGTGATACCACCGGCCTCACCACTGACGACGTCCGTCGACCTGATCGCGTCGAGCAGTTTCGTCTTGCCGTGGTCAACATGACCCATGACGGTCACGACAGGCGGACGCGGCGACAGTTCGACCTCGTCGCCGTAGTCACCGCCGAAGGAGAGGTCGAAGCTCTCCAGGAGCTCCTTGTCCTCGTCCTCGGGACTGACGATCTGCACGTCATACCCGAGTGTCACACCGAGTAGCTGCAAGGTCTCGTCCGTGCACGACTGCGTCGCAGTCACCATCTCACCGAGCTGGGTGAACACGACCTGGACGAGCGCACCCTGGTTGGCGTCGATCTTGTCCGCGAAGTCGGCCAGGGAGGCGCCCCGGGGCAACCTGATGACCTGCCCGTTCCCGCGCGGGACCATCGCCCCCATGCGGGGGGCTTCCAGCCCGCTCTCCCACTCCTGCCGCTTCGCGCGCTTGGACTTGCGCTGACGCCCTGGGCGGCCGCGGCCACCGGGACCGAACGCACCGGCCGTGGTGCCACCGCGACCACGGCCGCCGGAGGTGGGGCGACCGCCGGGACCACCGGGACCGCCGGGGCCACCGGGACCGCCGCCAGGACGCCCGGGAGCACCCGAACCCGCGCCGGCGCCGGCTGGACGACCAGGCGCACCACCGCGACCGGCGAAACCGCCACCGCCCGGACGCCCGCCACCCGGACGTCCGCCACCGCCACCGCC
>NZ_CAAAFT010000412.1:29895-34753 GCF_900634765.1 Candidatus Protofrankia californiensis
ATGTTCCCCTCCCGCCGCCGCCGGGACGAGGCCCGCTTCCGGCGGGGCGGGAGGGGAACATGCTCGGATTGGGTCGAGGACCACCGGTACCACCCGGACGCGGCGGCATCTGACCCGGCGACGGCCGACCACCGGTACCACCCGGACGCGGCGACATCTGACCCGGCGACGGCCGACCACCGGTACCACCCGGACGCGGCCCACCTGTGCCACCAGGACGTGGGCCACCAGGACGCGGACCGGCCTGGCGGTGCGGCGGTGCGGCCGGCGTACCGCCGGGACCCGACGCCTGCGACCGCGGCTGCGAGCCCGATGTCGTGTACGGGTTGTTACCAGGGCCTGCCGGTCGGGGACCGGGCCGCGGACCCGGGCTGGGCCGACCGGAGGGGCTCTTCACGGACGGCCCCTGGGCCGGGGAACTCTTCACCGGCGGGGTCTGCGCCGAACCCGGGGCCACCGAACCCGGGGCCACCGGGCCCGCCGTCGCCGGGGTCTGCGCCGGCGGGGTCTGCGAACCACCCGCGGGCCCGGACCGTGGAGGTGGGGTGGGTACACCCGGGCGTGGTCGCGTGTGCTGTGTGGCCGGCGAGGAGTCGGATCCGGCAGCCGGAGTGGTCTCGCGGGCCGAGGCAGCTGCGGGAGCATTCGATGCTGGCGCACCCGGTGTGCTCGGTGTGCTCGGACGCGGCGTGACGACCGGGCCCGGCTGCGCCTGACCGGCAGCAGTGACCGGGGCCCCGGGGTCGTGCTGGCGGGTCGGCGCACCCGGAACGGCTGGACGGCCGGGTATACGCGGACCCGGGCGGGACGGTACCGGGCCCGGACGGGCACCGGGTACCGGTCGTGCGCCGTTGCCTGAGGGAGCACCGCCGCGCGCGGCGGATCGCTGCGCACCGGTGTTCTCGACGGGGAACGACTCCTTGAGCTTTCGGACGACCGGTGCCTCGACTGTGGACGAAGCCGACTTCACGAACTCGCCGAGATCCTTCAGTTTGGCGAGTACGGTCTTGCTGTCGACGCCGAGCTCCTTGGCGAGCTCATGTACGCGGGCCTTTCCTGCCACGGTGCTCCTTTGTTCGGCCCGCGGTCCGCCCGCGTGACCCTGGTTACCTGCTGGTCGTGATCATGGCTGCGTGCTCATCGCGCGGTCATCGCTGTCTCGACCTGCTTCCATGTCGACATCTGGTGATGTCGTCCGATCTTCCGTCGACCTCGCGTCGGTGCGAAGCCTGTCATTACCATTACTCCCCAGTCATGCACTGCTCGACAAGGTACGCCCTGACATGCTCGAGTCCGAGCGGCGCTGCAACCCTCAGCGCCCGCAGGAACGCCTTGCGACGTTCCGCGAGATCGAGGCATACCCGATCGGGGTGCAGGTGCGCCCCCCGCCCAGGCATACATCGGCGAACATCTGGTCTGAGCTCACCGTCAACTACCACCGTACGCATCAAGTCCGACCGCGCCACCCGGGCGCGACACCCCACACATGTGCGGACCGGCTCCGCACGGCGTGCGCCCATCAGTCTATCTCGTTGCACCTCTGGAGTGGCCGCCGGCAGCGGGAGATCTCCGGGGGACGGACGGCGATGCGGCCCGTCGGGCAGACGCCTCGGAACCTTCCCGCGCCAGCAGGCCACTGTTACCTTCCGTGTCCGAATGGATGTCGATACGCCAGCCGGTGAGGCGCGCCGCCAGCCGGGCGTTCTGCCCCTCCCGGCCGATGGCGAGGGAGAGCTGGTAGTCCGGCACGACCACCCGCGCCGCACGGGCGGCGGGATCGGTGACTTCGACTCGAGCCACCCGCGCGGGTGACAGCGCGTTACCGACGAATGTGGCCGGCTCAGCAGACCAGTCGACGATATCGATCTTTTCGCCGCGCAGCTCGGCCATGACAGCTCGTACCCGCGCTCCCATCGGGCCGATGCAGGCGCCCTTCGGGTTCACCCCGGCGACGTTCGACCGAACTGCGATCTTGCTGCGATGACCCGCTTCCCTCGCGATCGCGGCTATCTCCACCGTACCGTCCGCCACCTCCGGCACCTCCAGCCGGAACAGGCCCTTGACCAGCTCCGGGTGGGTCCGCGACAGCGTCACCGTGGGGCCGTGCGCCCCGCGAATAACGCTCACGACATAGCACTTGATGCGGTCCCCGTGCTCGAAACGTTCACCGGGGACCTGTTCGGCGGGCGGAAGCACACCCTCAAGGGTTCCGAGATCGACCAGAACGACCTTTGACCCCGCCCGCTGTTCGTGGTGCTGGACGACACCGGAGACGACCTCGTGCTCCCGGTCGGCATACTGCCCGTAGGTGATCTCCTGCTGGGCCTCCCGCAGCCGCTGCATGATCACCTGCTTGGCCGTCATCGTGGCGATCCGGCCGAAGTCCGCGGGCGTGTCCTCCCATTCGCGCGTCATCCCGTCCAGGGAGGTCTCGCGGGCGTACACCGCCACGTGCCCCGAGGTCCGGTCGATGACCACACGCGCGTCCGCAGCCGCCCCGTCGGTGTGCCGGTAGGCGGTCAGCAGCGCGGTCTCGATCGCCTCCACCAGGGTGTCGAAGGCGATGTCCTTCTCGCGTTCGATGCCGCGCAACGCTGCCACGTCGAGTTTCATCGCTGCGCCTCCGCGTCCTGGTCCTCGCCGGTCGCGAGGTCCTCGTCGGTTGCAGGATCCTCGTCGCCGGTCACGAGATCCTCGTCGGTTGCGCGGAACTCCACCTGCACGGCGGCCCTGACCACGTCAGCGAAGGATATCCGTATCACCTCGCCGGCGGCTGCGCGCTCACCCGCCAGCACGAGTTCAGCTGCCTGCGGCCCTGCGGTGCGCACCCGCCCGAGCAGCTGCCTGCCGTCACGGATCCGCACCGACACCAGACGTCCCTGTGCCCGACGCCAGTGCCGCGGTGCCACCAGCGGACGATCGACCCCGGGCGAGCTCACTTCGAGAACGTACGGACCGGCCACCGGCGAACCCCCGGCCGCTGGTGGATCGGCCTCGGCGGCATCGAGTACGGCCGAGGCCACCCGGCTGGCCTCGGCAACCGCGTCCAGGTCCACCCCGCCGTCGCGGTCCACGACCACTCGGACCACGCTCCGGGATCCGGCACGGCTGACGGTGACGTCCTCCAGGTCGAATCCCCGCGCTGCCAGCTGCGGGGTGAGCAGACGCACCAGCTCCGTCCGAGCCGACCGAAGCCGACCGTCCGTGCCCGGTTGTCGCGCCTGGGCGCGACGTCGCCCGCCGCCGGCATCAGCGGCACTGGTTGCGGCTACGGCGTCGCCCACGTCGACCCGCTCCTTTCCTCCGCCACGCATGGACGTGGCGCTCTCCGGAGATCCTGAGCCTACGTCCGACCCGACCCGGTTCTCCCCGCGGTGCCAGGGACCTGGGCCTCCCGAACCTCCCAGAAGCATGATCGCCCCAACTCGCCGTCCCCGCATCGCCGGGCCGACCAGCCGCCTCCGCCACTGTGACAAGCTGCTGGACCGTGAGCGCGACGGGTTCTGGTTCATGGCATCAGGGGTTGTCCCGGCGGGGTGTTCTCGGCGCGCTCCCGCTGGTCGCGACAGCCGGACTCACCAGCTGCAGCTGGACACGTTCGGTCCATGACCCGGACAATTCCACAAGTCCGAACGCTGTCGACGACGCCCTGCGCGAGTCGGTGGCGCAGTCCGAACAGGGGCTCCTCATCGCCTACGATCGGGCAATCCTCGCACATCCGTCGATCGCCGCCACGCTGGCGGTGCTACGCGCCCACCATGCCGAGCACGCCGGCCGCCTGGGGTCGCCCCCGACCGGCACCGGGTCACCCAGGGCACCCAGGTCACCCGCCGAGGGATCGCCCGCGGCCGGATCGACCGTCGCCGGTTTCACCGCCGGGCCCGCAACCGCTGCCCCGGTTCTCCCCGACCCCGCCACCGACCGGGCGGCATCCCAACAGGCCACGGTCGCCGCGCTCGTCCGGCTGGAGCAGCAGGCCGCGGCCCTGCTGCGCGCGAAGTGCCTGGTGGCGGCCGCGGGTCTCGCCCCGCTGCTCGCCAGCATCCACGCGGCCGAACTCGCCCACGCCGACCTACTCGCCCCGCTGGCCAGGTGATCGCTGTTGACGGGGATACCTGACCAGCCAGGTAACCGGGAGGCAGGCAGCCGGGCCCCGGACGATCCAGGCGCTGTCCAGGCGCTGTCCAACCTCCTGGCGGTGGAGCACGCCGCCGTGTACGCATCCGCCGCGGCCGGTGGCGCGCTGGCGCCGCTGCGGCCCGGGTCCGAATCGACCCGCGTTCTTGCCCAGAGCGCCTACACCGCCCATCGGGAGCTGCGTGACCGGCTGGTGGCCGAGATCCTCGACCGCGGCGGCACCGCACCGGCGGCCCAGCCCGCGTATCGGCTGCCGGTGGTGCCCACCGAGCTGACCAGTGCGCTCGGGCTGCTTGCCGACGTCGAGGACCGCTGCGCAGCCGCTGCCCACGACGCGCTCGGTGACCTGGCCGGTGAGGTCCGCGCGCTGGTGATCGATGCGCTGGCGGGGATGGCGGTGCGCGCCCAGCAGGCGCGCATCGCGGCGGGCCAGCCGGTGGATCAGGCCACCCGGGCACTGCCCGGCACCTGATCACCGTACGGGCCGACCGAAACCTCAGCGGCCGACCCAGGCGTCACGGTCCCGACCGAGCTCGCCGACGATCGGTGGCAGGTGTCCGCTGGCGATGTCGGCCAGCGTCACCTCCTCGAGAAGCCGGCGGAGGCTGACCCGCACGGCGATCCACACGTCCTGCAGGTGCTTGGCGGCACCTTCGTACACCGCCTCCTCCGGCCGGCGGCCCCGGACGCTGGCCAGCGGGCCGTCGGTGGCCCGGATGAC
>NZ_CAAAFT010000412.1:35149-42085 GCF_900634765.1 Candidatus Protofrankia californiensis
CGTCGGTGGCCCGGATGACCATCGCCACGGTGATCTCGTTCGCCGGCCGGCAGAGCCGGTAACCACCGTCGGCACCACGCCGGCTGAGGACCAGACCGCTGCGGCGCAGGTCGGTGAGAATGTTCTCCAGAAACCGCAGCGGCAGGTCCTGCGCGGTCGCCAGGCTCTCACCCTTGACGAGGTCGCCGTTGGATGCGGCGAGAGTGAGCAACGCACGCAGGGCATAGTCAGCTCGCGCGGAGATCTGCATGCATCCATCTTGCCGGTCATGGTCCCATCACGCCCCACACGGGTGTTGCCTGTGGGTCCGTGGTCTGCCGCACGTGTCCCGCCGGCGCCGGCAGACCCTGGACGAATTTTCGGCGACGATCACTGAGCGTGCGATGACCGCTTAGCGTGACTGTGTGAGCAGCAGCCCACGACGCGCGCGCATCCGGCGGTCGACGGCGTTGAAGGCCGCGTCCACCAGCACCCCGATAACGAAGATCGTCATCATCATCGCCAGCACGCCCACCGTGTCCAGGAGTTGCCGGCTGTCCTCCAGGTCCGAGCCGATGGAGGGATGACCAGGGACGACGACGAGAAGTTCGCCGGCCATCAGGCTGCGCCAGGCGAATGCCCAGCCCTGCTTCAACCCGGCCACCACCGACGGCAGGGCCGCCGGTGCCACCACCAGGCGGTAGAGCTTCAGGCCGCGCGCGCCCATGGTCTGGCCGAGCCGGGTCAGCAGGGGAGGGACGTAGTCGATGCCGCTGATGACACCGTTGGCGATCGACGGCGCCGCACCGAGCACGACGACGAACAGGATCGCCGACTCAGTGAGCTTGAACAGCAGGATCGCCAGCGGGAACCAGACGATGGACGGCATCGTCTGCAACGCCGTGATGAACGACCCGACTGCGGACCGTATCAGGGAGAAGCGGGCCACGGCCAGGCCGACGATCGCGCCGATGAGGATGGCCAGTACGTAGCCGGCCAGGGCACGCTGCAAGGTACGGGCGGCGGCCGACCAGAAGTTACCGGTCGTGATCCGGTTTCCCAGGTCCGACAGCGCCTCGCCCGGCCCTGGCAGCACATAGGAGGGCTTCCAGCCACTCCACACCACGATCTGCCACAGCAGCAGGAAGATTACGACCGCTCCCAGCTTCGGCCAGGTTGCCGACCAGACCCTGAGGGCCAGTGGAGGCCGGGGCTCGACGGCCGTTTCGAGGGCGTCGAGACCAGCAAGGGTGATGTCGACGTCACCGGCGGGCGCAACCGGCAGCTTATGCAACGCGTTGGGCCCGACCGTGGTCTCAGTGACCATGACGCCCCACCTCCTCACGCAGTCGGTCAGTGACGGTCACGGCCAGCGCAGCCACATCGGGTGAGTCAATGCGGCGGGGACGCGCCAGCCCGACGTCGAAGATCTCGGCCACCCGCCCCGGCCGGCTCGACAGCAGCACGATGCGGTCGCCGAGCCGCACGGCCTCTCGCACGTCGTGGGTGACGAACAGGATGGTCACGCCGCTTTCCCGCCAGATCCGTTCCAGCTCGTCGTGCAGCAGGTCGCGCGTCATCGCGTCCAGCGCACCGAAGGGCTCGTCCATGCACAGGACGTCCACCTCCTGAGCGAACGCCCTGGCGAGACTGACTCGCTGGCGCATGCCACCGGAGAGCTCGTGGGGACGCTTGTCGGCCAGGCCGGCAAGGCGGACGAGCGCGAGCAGTTCCTCGACCCGGGATCGCCGGTCGGCCTTGGGGACGCCGCGGATCTTCATCGGCAGGGCGACGTTCCCCCCGGCGGTCAGCCACGGCAGCAGAGCCGAGTCCTGGAACATCAGGCCGACCCTGCGCCCACCGACGTCCACCGTGCCGGAACTAGGCTGGTCGATACCAGCGAGGATGCCCAGCAACGTCGACTTTCCACAGCCGGAGGCACCCAACAGGCAGACGAACTCCCCCGGCCGGGCGTCGAAGGAGACGTTGTCGAGTGCGTGGACCCGGTGTGAGCCGGACCCGAAGGTCCGGCTCACATTGTCGATCCGGACCGCGCTCGCGTCGATGACAGCGGTCACTGGAATCTGCTCCCCCTACGCCACCTTTGGCCCGCTAGCGATATAGAACGCATGGCTACTGCGCAGCCACCGACGGTTTGCCACTTGCCGTCAGCGCCGCGTTCACAGCCGTAAGATCAAAAATTCCGTTCAGGTCGACCTTGGCAAGCAGACCGAGTTCCGTAGCATGATCGGCCGAGGCGACGAGGGACGACGCGATCGGGTCGGCCGTGAACGTCAGGCGCTTCCACGCCGGATTGATGACGGCGTCGGCCAACGGCTTGCCGGACAGCTTCGCCAACCCCTGATTGGTCACCTGCTGCCCCTTGACCGGATCGGCGTTGAGAGCCTCGATCGAGGCGACGTTCGCCTCCACCAGACGCTTGACGATCTCAGGGTTGCTCTTGAGATAGTCGGTGCGCACCAGCAGCAAGGTGGTGACGAACTTGCCGTTCGGCCACTGGGACGCCTCGTCGACCAGCAGCTTTCCGCCGTCGGAGATCAGCCGCGACAAGGTCGGCTCAGGTACCCAGGCGCCGTCGATGGCGCCGGACTTGAAGGCGTCCACCGTCACCGTGTTGTCCTGTGGACGGACCTGGACGTCGCCGCCACCGCTCTTGTCGGTCGCCAGACCATGCTGCTTGAGGTAGTACCGCAGGGCCACGTCCTGGGTGTTGCCGAGGCTCGGGCTGGCGATCGTCTTGCCCCGCAGCTGCTCGACCGAGGTGATGTCGCTCTTCACCACCAGGCCGGCACCGCCGGACGTCGCCCCCGAAATGATCCGGACAGCCTCGCCCTTGGACTTGGTGAAGGCGTTGACCGCCGGGTTCGGCCCGATATAAGTGGCATCGAGCGCACCGGAAACGAGCGCCTCAGCCGCCTGGACACCCGAGTTGAACGTCGGGGTCTCCAGTTTCACGCCCGGGCCGAGCTTCTGCGCGAAGATACCTTGATCAAGACCGTAAATGGCGGGTGCATGGGTGAGATTCGGAAAATAACCGAGCCGTAGGGTTCCCGTCGGACTGCCGGTTGAGCTTCCGGCGGTGACGGTGGTGTCATCTCCCCCGCTCGAGCAGGCCGTTGCCGCCAACGCCAGCGCGCCGGCCGCGAGCAGTGGCGTGATCCGACGCCACAGCCTCCTCGATGACATGAGTGTTCCCTTCCACCATGGCACCTCGCGGTGCCATGCAATCCGATCGAAGTGGTCGAGAAACAGAGGATGCCAGACTTAATGCAAGGTCGCCAACTTGCTCACCTGACGTAACAAAACGGCAACGGCAGCGCATCACCCGCACGCAAAAAGCGCAGCGGTCAGAAAAGGATCGACGCGAAGGTCCCGACCCGGTAGAAACCCACCCGGTCGTAAGCCCGGCGGGCGGCGTGGTTGTACTCGTTGACGTAGAGGCTCACGATGGGCGCGAAGGTGGCCTGCGCGATCGCCACGACACTCGCCGTACCCGCCGTCCCGAGCCCCCTGCCCCGCCGCTCCGGGGCCACCCAGACCCCCTGGATCTGACAGACGTCTCCGGCGACTGCGCCGATTTCGGCTTTGAACACCACACGCCCGTCCTCGATACGGGCAAAGGAGCGACGCTGGTTGACGAACTCGGCGACCCGGGCCCGGTAGAGGGTGCCGCCGTCGCCACGGAGGGGAGACACCCCGATCTCCTCGGTGAACATCGCCACGCACGCCGGCAACAGCACGTCCAGCTCGTCCGGCCGAACCCGACGGACGGCCGGATCCGGAGCGATCTCAGGCGGACCGGAGATCGCCAGCAACGGCTGGTCCGCTCTGACCTCGCGGGCCGGCCCCCAGGCCGGTTCCAGGTGCTGCCACATCGCCTGCACCGTTTCGGCCACGCCGACGATCGAGGAACATCGGCGACCCTGGCGGCGGGCCCGTTCGGCGAACGCCTTCGCTGACGCCGGACCCGCCGCCACCGGCCAGAGGTTCGCACCCGAATAGCAGACCGCGGTCAGCCGGCCGTCGACCATGTGGCCCCACATCTGCGCCCCGAGCCGCCAGGGAGCGAGTCCGCATGCCTGCACACGGGAGGCGACGAACACGTCGGCGATCGGGTTGCGCGCGAGCACCTCCCGCACCGCCGGCAGATCGCGGTCGTCAAGCAGGCGGGTGGGAGCGGAGCGCAGCGGGAGGCCCATCGTCACGGATGCTCGGGGACTACCCGACCGACACCGACGGCTCGCCAGAGGCCCCCTCGGCCTCCATCTGCTCGGCCAGCCGCATGGCCTCCTCAATGAGGGTTTCCACGATCTGAGCTTCGGCGACAGTCTTGATGACCTTGCCCCGGACGAAGATCTGACCCTTGCCGTTACCCGAGGCCACCCCGAGGTCGGCCTCGCGTGCCTCACCGGGACCGTTGACCACGCAGCCCATGACGGCGACCCGCAGCGGCACGGTCATACCGTCCAGGCCGGCGCTGACCTCCTCGGCCAGCTTGTACACGTCGACCTGGGCACGACCACACGACGGGCAGGACACGATCTCCAGGGTGCGCTGCCGCAATCCCAGGGACTCCAGGATGCCGATGCCGACCTTCACCTCTTCGACGGGCGGTGCGGACAACGAGACCCGCAGCGTGTCCCCGATGCCCTCGGACAACAGCGCGCCGAAGGCCACGGCCGACTTGATCGTTCCCTGGAACGCCGGACCCGCCTCGGTGACCCCGAGGTGCAGCGGGTAGTCGCAGCGCTGCGCCAGCAGCCGGTATGCCTGGACCATCACGACCGGGTCGTGGTGCTTCACGGAAATCTTGATGTCGGTGAAGCCGTGCTCCTCGAACAGGGAGCACTCCCACAATGCCGACTCGACCAGCGCTTCGGGGGTGGCCCGTCCGTACTTGGCCAGCAGGCGCTTGTCCAACGAGCCGGCGTTCACCCCGATGCGGATCGGGGTACCGGCGGCGATGGCGGCCCGGGCGATCTCCCCGACCTTGTCGTCGAACTCCTTGATGTTCCCGGGGTTGACGCGGACGGCGGCACAGCCGGCGTTGATCGCCGCGAACACGTACTTCGGCTGGAAATGGATGTCGGCGATCACCGGGATCGGCGACTTCTTCGCGATGGCGGGCAGCGCGTCCGCATCGTCCTGGCTGGGGACGGCCACCCGCACGATCTGACAGCCGGCCGCGGTCAGCTGCGCGATCTGCTGCAGGGTGGAGTTGACATCGGATGTGAGTGTCGTGGTCATGGACTGGACGGAGACGGGCGCGTCCCCGCCGACCGGCACGTTGCCGACATGAATCTGCCGGCTGCGGCGCCGGGAGGCAATCGAGAGGGCCGGCGCCTCAGGCATGCCGAGAGTTACGGTCACGATGTCCTCACTGGCGTGTCGATGGTCACGATGGTCACGATGGTCAGAAGCTGGACGAAAGCCACGAAGTGTTACCACTACCGGTTTTCCGGATATCGGCGGCGTAAAAAGTTGTGATCACGCCCTCTTCGGCCGACTAGTTGAATCTGATCGGATTGACGATGTCGGCAGACAGGATGAGCAGGCTCAGCAGGACGAAGAAGGCGACCATTGCATACGCCGCGGGCAGGAGCTTCACAAGGTCGACACGTTTGACCGGGCCCCGGTAACCGGTCAGCCTGCGCACGCCGTGGCGCGCCTGTTCGAAGCCGAGAACCGCCAGGTGCCCACCGTCGAGCGGGAACAGCGGGAGGAGGTTGAACAGACCGACCGCCAGGTTGACACCGGCCACGAGAACGACGAAGTCACCTATGCGCTGACTCGCGGACACGTCCGGGGCGGACAGCAGCTCGCCGCCGGCGCGGGCCGCGCCGACCACACCGACCAGCCCGTTGGGATTGCGGTCGGGACTGAACAGGTTCGCAACCTCGCCGAGCCGGTGCACGAGCGTGTCGTACATGCCGGTGACACCGCTGCCCAGGACACTCATGGTCTTCGGGACAGCCGAGATCGGATTGTACCGGACGGTGTCGTAGCCCTGCCCGATCCCGATCGCTCCGACGAGGTCGTTGCCGGCGAGCCCGGTCTGGCGGTCACGCTTGACCGAGACCAGCTCCGGGCGCAATGCGACGGTCTGGCCGTCCCGGTCCACCACGAGGGTCGCGATCCCCGCGCCATGGTCGCGGATGAGGCGGGTGAACTGGCTCCAGTTCGTGATCGGCGTGCCGTCGAAACTCACCACCCGGTCACCCGCGCGCACACCCGCGCGTTCGGCCGGACCGGCCGGCGTGCCCGGGGAGCACTCGTTCGCCACCGGCACGCAGACGGTTCTGCCGACCGTGTTCTCGCTGGGGCGTGAGGTACCCAGCGCCAGCAGCACGCCGTAGATCAGCACAAGTGCGATGACGAAGTGCATGAACGATCCGGCCACCAGCACGACGGCCCGCTGGTATGCCGGCCGGGTGTGGAACGCCCGGTGGGCGTCGGCCGGGTCGATCTCCTCGAGCGGGGTCATCCCCTCGATCTTGACGAACCCTCCGGCCGGCAGCGCCTTGATGCCGTACTCGGTCTCACCCCGTGTACGGGACCACAGCGTGGGGCCGAATCCGACGAAGAACTTCGACGCCTTCATCCCGTAGTGGCGGGCCGTCACAAAATGACCGGCTTCGTGCAGGAGGATGGAGACGAGTAGAGCGAGCGCGAACGCGACGATGCCGATTGCGTTGGTCATGGTGCGGTCACGCCCCGATCGCAGCGCTACAAGACCCTATTGGGTACCCCTCGGTCACGAAGGCATCACGACTCGATCAGGCTCCTTGGTCGATGAGGGCACGCACCCGAGCGCGCGCGTCCTGCTCGGTGTCCAACACCTCATCCAGGCTCGGACGTTCCACAACGGTATGCGTTGTGACCACCTCGGCCACCACGTCGACGATGCGTACGAAGGGCAGCCGGTGGCCGAGGAAG